>JBGTDM010000055.1:0-8140 GCA_041748315.1 Pirellulaceae bacterium | reverse complement strand
CAAGTCCAATATGAAATGATTGTCGAATTGCAGGACGATGCACCGCCGGGTTTCCTCAACGGCGAATTGCATATCATCACCAACGAGTCCATCAACCTAAAAGTACCGATCAACTTTATCGGCAAGGTCATCCCCTCGCTGGTGATCAGTCCGGAAATTCTTGCACTGGGTTCCGTTGCTGCCGGGGAAGAGGTGGAAAAGAAGATTTTCGTTAAGGCTCAAATTCCGTTCCGTATCACTAAAATCGAAACCAACGATCCTTGCTTGTCGATCGAAGGAGGTAACGAGGAAAAAGCAACCCAGATCCTGGTGGTGAAATTCAAAGCGAACGGTGTTTTGGGGCGCCATGAATGCCAAGCCGTGATCCATACCAGCCTGGGGCCATCCGCTTTAGGGAACTTGACCGCAGTCGCTTCGGTCGAAGATCAGCGATAAGGCGCAAGTCATTCCGCTTACGCGCGGGACAGTGATCGGTTTGGCGTGGAAAGTGATTTACCAATCCGTCATGGAAGGAAAATGGCTTGAACCTTTCCCGATTTCCATCGGCACTGCGGCTTTTCGACGTCGATTTCGCAAATCTAACGGGTCGACTGCATGCACATCGTTCCGTTTTCTAGCTGTTCAAGGCTGGCTGCAACGGTAAAATAGGGGTATGAGGATTTGCGAAATCAAGGACTTCCGATTGGTTTCGATTAAAAAAGCAAGCACGTTTTTTGGCCCGCTTCCGATTCTCCTTCCGACTGTATGTCGGTCGCAAAAGAAGCGACTTCCGTGCTCAGAGCGCATATCCAATGACACATTCCTCGATGATAAAGGGTTTGCCCGACTCTCGGATCGCGGGGGGTCGTACTTTTCGGGACTCAACCCAAACAGCACGAAGGTGTTCGCCACGAGGGTGATTCGCATACAAACAAAAATATTCTGAGCCGAAAAATGGGTTAGTCGCTTTGAACGCGGAACGACGTTGTTCGCAAACTAGAAAAAATGGAACTACGGGATAACAGAAAACCATGGGGACAAAGACCATGAATTTGCTCGATCGAGTATCATTTGAACGCAGGAGAGTCCTCACATGGATCCCGGCAACTCTCGCCGCAGGCGGGTTAAGCAGTTATCACAATCTATTCGCAAGTCGTGCCGACCTTGCCATGAATTCCCCGGTGATTTCCAGTGAGACGGTCACCGAAGAATCTGAACGAGCGGTTCGCAAAGCGCTCGATTGGCTCAGGAAGACACAAAACCAGGATGGTGGTTGCGGGGTCGACAAAGGTGCGAACTCCGATATCGGATGCACGGCGATTACGGGCTTGGCTTTCCTGGCTCATGGAAGTACTCCCTTTGAGGGGTACAATAAGAACCAGCTTCGCGATATGCGACGATACATTTTGCGGCTCACCGATTCGATGCCTCAGAATGATATCACCAATGTGACCGGCACCCAGATTCAAAACAAAATTGGTCAACACGCACATAGCTTTTTCGCCGCGCTTTTTCTCAGTCAGCTCGTGGGCGAAGAGTCGAATACGGACTCGACATTACTCGCCCTGAAAAAAGTAATCTCGGCAATTGTGAGATCGCAACTCCCAACTGGCGATTGGGGAAGTACGTCTTGGGCGCCCACGCTCGGAACCGTGATGGGTTGGGTCAGTCTGCGAGCTGCTGGATTGGCCGGTCTCTCGGTTGGCACCGCACCCGACAAGACGGCAAATCATCTGGTTAAAAAAATGCGCGAGAATTTGAATGCCAACCAGGGTTGGATGCACAATCTTTACAAAAACGCCACCGGAATTCGTGTGCTGTTCGAGATGGGCCGCGACAACGAAGAAATTGCAAGCAAAGCGTTTGATGATGTATTGAATTTGGTATCCAAAGATAACACGCCGTTTACGCAAGCGGGGGGAGAAGAGTTTCTAGCCTTCCATTTGATTACCGAAACCATGCTGCAAAAGGGGGGGAACGATTGGAATAAGTGGTTCTCTGTCGTCCGCGATAAAACGGTTTCGGTGCAAAACAATGATGGAAGCTGGACGGGTCACCATTGCATTACCAGTCGCACGTTTTGCACCGCCGCAGCAGTTCTGGTGCTCACCTCTCCCTATCGATACCTTCCGATCTCGCAAGGCTAATACCGAAAAGGGGCAGTGCTTTGAAGACGTTGACGAGCCGTTGTTCTCTTTGGAAATGACCCCGCGCAACAAGTCATTCTGTCTACCGCGGATCATCCCTTTCCCAAGTACGAACACGGCCGACGTCACTTAAAGGACAGATTTGAAATAGACTCTTCGCCCATACGGCCGTGTGTTGTAAAGCAACTACAATCTAAAAAGATCCCCTAATTGCCCCCCCTTTTTGGATTTCCAAGAATATTTTCATTTGTCGCTTGCCGATGCGACCATCACCGAACAAAATAGAAACAGCTGGCACGAACGGTGTTCGGTCAGTCTCGGCATATCCGGCAGAATTACCTTGAAATCCATTTTGGCACTTCATGACCGGTGCTGAACGTAATCTTGCTTTTAGTTTACGGAGTCCTTCATGAGCGAGCGGACCATCGCCTGCCCTAAATGCGGCAAAAACTATACGGTTTCCAGTCAGATGGCTGGTAAGAGGATGAAATGTCCGGCTTGCCAAGCGGTCTTCTTGTTGACTTTGTCGCCAAGTCCAAAGGCGATGGCCGGTCCAACTCCGAAAACTGCAAACCCGAGCCGCGCCATATCGGCTAAACCGACTGGCACTCGTCGAAACTGTCCTTCGCTTCAAGAGTATGCTCGTCTGGGATTGGACGGTCCCCTTCAAACTGAACCCGAATTGTTCCCTGCATCGCACACGACGGCCGCCCAGAATGTCTTGACAAACTACGCAGCCGACCCTGGCTTCGGTGCCGTTGATCCAGCGCGTTTCGTTTACGAAACTAAAGACCCCAGGATGGATAATCCGCTTCGTCAGAATCCTGCGTTAACGCATGCTAGTCAGTTGGCTGAGCGGATTCTGAAAGGTGAAATGGATAAGGATAAAAAAGCCGCAGTTAAAAAAAACGACCTGTTGCGTTTTATCCTGGCCTTGAGTTTCATGACCAGTGTTTTGCTCGTGGTTGCAACGGTGTTTTTTGCAGGCGAAATTTATGGTCTACAAGCCTTTTACATCATTGCCGGGTGTATTTATTGCATTTCCGTCTTTTTGGGACACGTGGTAATCTCGATTGCTTTTATCATCAAAGCGTTTAAAGTTGGAACGACCACCGAGGCGATTCTTACAATTTTCGTCCCCGGTTATGTGATATACTTTGTGATCAAGTACTGGAGCGATATGAAGCCGGAATTTTTTGCAGCATTGGCGTATATATTGGGATCGGCTGTTTCGCTCGTCGTGTTATTCATCAGCGTGGTTATTGCTGGCGCACTCAATCCTAACCTGTTCACCGTTTGATTGAAAAAAACAGGATGAGGGATTTGAGCGTCAGGCGATCGAGAGAGTCGACCATGACGTCTCATCGTAAGATCTGGCTCCCGCCGTTGCCATTGGGTCGCGACTGCGCGGCGACTCGCCGCGAACATCAACCTGATGCACCTGACGGCAAATGGCCTGCAATACCCCACACGTGCACTGCGTTGCTGCATGCTGCGACATTCCTCTGACGGCGCTGGCCAATTCGACCCGTCAAATCAGGTTGGAGCCGGTACGTGAATTCCGGCCGAACGTGGGCGAATTTTAATGCTTTGTTTGTCTATGTTGCGGGCCACAGCAACGCGAAGATTAGGCCGACGAGAATACCATACACGACGCCGTCGAGGATATCGGTGATCATGCGGCGTTTGAACCAAATTCCATGCGGGATGCCAGCGGCGGAATAAGTCAAGATGCCAATCGTCCCCACGATCTGAAAGACCCGCATGAAGGGTTGCTCCGGACCGATTGCGGCGAAACTCACGTAGGCGATAATCACCGTCGTGATCAGAAAAAACAAGAACGTACAAAACATGTTCATCGCCATGTTGGGGACATCCCACAGCAACATCACGCCGCGAGGACCTGCATTGTACTTGTTCTGAAACGCTTCGCTCTTCATCTCGTTGCCGTGCGTGCAGTAGGGAAACATGTAGCTTCCCGCCGGCAGTTGTAGCTTCCCTATCGCTGCCATCAATTCGTCTTCATCGTCCACCTTCTTCCAATCGGTTTTATGATGGGGAGCCATTGTCCAAAAAACAAAACTCGCGAAAAACAACACAACCCCGCTGATCAGGATCGGCAACCAAAGCGCTGTCAAAAATGCCATCACAATGCCCTTTCAATTCGAATAGTACCTCCGAAACCGGCAAAACATTTATCAATATCGAATACGATGATCAAACCCTCGACGTCGATAAACTACCGACCGCATAAACCAACCGATTGGCTTCTAATTAGTGGTATCAACTCCAACTGGACGCCGATTTTGGCTTGAACGAAGGGTGCTGTCAAGTAACGGATGCCGACTTGACCCATGGCTGGGGACCACCTGGTATTGTGTCGCGAGATCATTATGGTTCGGGTGGGACGTGACGACCCTCGATGTCGCGTCCACAAAATTCACGAACAAGAACTAGGAAAAATAACGCTGTCGGGGATTAAAAATCTCGACTTCACATTCGCAGGATTTGTTAATAGGATAGCCTAGCTCGCTTTCCATGCTTATTTTGGGGGATTGGAGTTTAAGCTTCAGCTTGTTTTTGCAACCTAATGGCTGAACTTCAACCCCGCTACTTAGCCCAGAAAGAGCACCGGTTCAACATTTTGTTTCCGTTCGTCGGCGACGTACCGGTTGTGCTTTGTTTGCACCACGTTTTTCAATTGTTCGGTAAGTTTTGATGTCTTCCAAAGTCTTTCAACACGCTGCTGCCGCACTCCATGATTTGACGGATGGCATTTCGTTAATGAGTGGTGGCTTCGGGCTTTGTGGAATTCCGGAAAACAGTATTGCAGAAATCGCGCGGCAAGGGATTCGAGATATTCACGCGATTTCCAATAACATTGGGAACTCGGGAAGGGGGCTGGCCATATTGTTGCAACGGCACCAGATTAGCGAAGCGACCTGTTCGTATGTCGGTGGCAATCCTGATCTGGAGGAGCAGATGTTGGATGGCCGCATCAAAGTCAACTTGGTACCACAAGGGACTTTTTCGGAAAGAATCCGAGCTGCCGGGATGGGAATTCGAGGTTTTTACACGCCTACCGGATACGCGACCTTGGTCGCCGAGGGGAAAGAAATCCGCGAATTCGATTGCCCCTGTCTATTGGAACTTCCGCTAGAAGCAGACTACGCCATTATCAAGGCGGAGATTGGCGACGCGTATGGCAATCTCTGGTTTAAAGAGACCGCCAGAAATTTCTCGCCATTGATGGGAATGGCCGCGAAAATCTCAATTGCGGAAGTCGAACGACTTGTTCCTTTGGGTGGAATCCAACCCGAGAACGTTCACTTGCCAGGAATTTTTGTGCAGCGAATTTATCAAGGGCAGGGCTATCTCAATGATATCGAAGTCCCTATCTACGACGAATAGCAAATGCTGTTGCAATCGAGCGATCCGGTTTTTCACCACACAAATTCTCGTGGGAAAATTCCAAGAAGCTTGGTAGGATGAGGGAGGCAGATTTGCTTCCTGCTCGCTCATCAATCTTCCCTGCTTCATCCGTCAACGGCGTTGGATATTGATAATCCTCCTGTCAGATGGCACGTATCCCAGACAACCACTTCGTTTTAAGGACTTAATATGGATCGTCAATTACCAGGCAAAGAGCAGATCGAGTTTGCCATGTCGCACCGAGCGTTTCGGGACGACGAATTCTGGAAGCAGATTCCGGCCTGGGAATCCGTCACGCGAGAACAATTTGCTGACCATCATTGGCAAAGCAAACACGCGATTAAACGCATTGAGGATGTGAGCGAAGTTTTGGGTTCAAGGGTCGAACGGACGTTGATCGATGATATCATTGAAGCGCTGAAAATCGCGCCAATGAACATTCGGATCACCCCCTACGTATTCTCGCTGATCGATTGGGAGCATCCGATTGAAGACCCCCTGCGTAAACAGTTTTTACCGATCGCGTCGCAAATGTTGCCGGACCATCCTTATTGTTTGGCCGATTCTCTTTACGAGGATGTCGACTCGCCCGTCCCGATGCTGACACACCGCTACCTGGATAAGGTCTTGTTCCTGCCGCTGACAACCTGTCCGGTGTATTGCTCCTACTGCACACGCAGTCGGATTATCGGTGGTTCAACGGACTTGTTGGACAAAGAGACGTATGGGCCGAATCCGAAGAATTGGGAGCCCGCCTTCGAATACTTACGGCAACATACCGAAATTGAAGACGTGGTGATTTCGGGGGGGGACGCCTTTAATTTAACCCCGAAATACATCAAACATATTGGCGAGCAGTTACTCGACATCCCGCATATTCGCCGCATGCGTTATGCGACAAAAGGGATTGCGATATTGCCGATGAAAATATTGACTGATGAGCCCTGGTTGGACGCGTTTTTGGAAATTCACAAACGCGGTCGAGATTTGGGCAAACAGGTTGTCATCCACACGCATTTTTCTTCACCCATTGAGATTACGCAATGGTCCCAACTTGCGATGGAGCGACTGTTTGGCGAGGGGGTCATTGTACGAAATCAAGCCGTGTTGCAAGAAGGAGTGAACAATTCAGTCGATATAATGACACTGCTCACGAAAAAATTGTCGTACATGAACATTCAGCCGTACTATGTCTATATGCACGATATGGTCCCCGGCTGCGAACATTTGCGCACGACGTTGCATGAAGGGATTGAATTGGAGAAACACGTTCGTGGCAGTACGGCGGGTTTTAATGTTCCGACATTCGTTTGTGATGCACCTGCCGGGGGCGGCAAACGTAATGTTTCGTCGTTCGAGTACTATGATCGCGAAAATGGAATCTCCGTTTGGCAGGCGCCCAGCGTTAAAGGAGATGAATTATTCCTGTACTTCGACCCGCTGTATAAACTCAACAAGGACGTGCAGCGACGATGGGAAAATGAGAAATCCCGAATCGAAATGATCGATCACGTTATCAATCATGTTCGACCTGATTTAAGCGAAGAGGCTCGACGGAAAATCGCAGCGCGCCTGGAAGGGGGCTTCAAACAACCTGTTAAGTAATTTGGACGGATCAGTTCATCGTCGCCCAACACCGGCAAACATCAATGTTCGCTTAGGAGCACGGGAAAAACAAGTTCGGTATTTGAGAGTAATTGAATTGGGTATGATTGTATCAGTCCAGGAGGATTGAGATGCAAACGTACTCGGAAAAAATCGAAAATCACATGTTGAATTTTTATCGTTCGCTTTCGGAGAAAGACCGACGACGATACGCGGCAGTGGAAGCTGAGAAGTTGGGTCATGGCGGTGTCGCCTATATTGCTAACTTGTTTGAATGTGATCCGGACACAGTTTGGCAAGGTCGAAGTGATATTGAGCAATTGCCGGATGATTCGGCAGCCGGTCGTGTCCGAAAAAAAGGGGGGGCGAAAGACAGCTAGCTCGGCAGATCCTGAACTGGTGCCATTGCTTGAGCAAGCCGTTGAAAATCATGTGGCCGGTTCGCCCGTGAATCCCGAGATCAAGTGGACCAACCGTACCCCTACCGAGCTCGCCGAAGAGGTGACCGAGAGCGGCCATCCGGTAAACCGCCAAACGGTCAAACGGTTATTGAAACAGGAACTTCATTTGGGTTGTCGACAAATATCCAAGAGTCAGGCAATGGGAAATAGTGAGCATCGCAATGAACAGTTTGAAACCCTGTTTGGGTATCGCGACGCGTTTCTTGCCAAGGGCTGGCCGGTGCTGAGTATCGACACGAAAAAGAAGGAATTGCTGGGAAATTTCTTTCGACCAGGGCGGGCTTGGACCAACGGCAAGCCGGCCGCTTGGGATCATGATTTTCCCAGTTCGAGTTGGGGCAAAGTGATTCCTTATGGCGTTTATGATCTGGGTTGTAACGAGACGTTGATGTATTTGGCTCAAGGGACCGATACAGGACGATTGGCGGTCGATGCGGTTCGTCGCTGGTGGTTTCGACTTGGCAAATGGAAGTACAAACCCGATACGCCCATTCTGTTACTGGCTGACTGTGGTGG
>JBGTDM010000054.1:0-37320 GCA_041748315.1 Pirellulaceae bacterium | reverse complement strand
CGACAACATTCGTCATGCAAATGCGAATAATCCAACGTTCTCATATTCAATTCGTGGCAAATTGCCAATCAATCCCTTCGGCAGAATATAATGGCTGCGTGAAAGTTACCGGGAAAAAGTCAAACGCGATCCTCGTTGATGTTGCGGCCAGTAACGCGAGGTGTTGTGAACGTTTTCGATTTTCGCGCCTTGGATAGGTGGCTGCAGACATTGAGTCTCGCGTGTCATTTCACGCGCGAGTGGAGAGCATGGGTCGCTGGAACTCGGGTACCCCGTAGACAGCGTCGCCGAAATGAATCTTCCGTCGAAATAAAATACGAATCCATCCTGATCAGGCCCCAACGGAGTGTTGAAGCTCATGAACCGAACCACCATCTCGCGCCCTGTGACACTTGAGCAATTGATTGAGAGCGGCTGGACTTCCAGATCGGTTAAACAAGAAATCCAGGCCAATTTTGTGCGCAAGCTTGAATCTGGAGAATGTTTGTACCCTGGCGTCGTCGGCTACGACGATACGGTGGTTCCAGAACTGAATATTGCATTGCTATCTGGACATGACCTGCTTTTTCTAGGTGAAAAGGGCCAAGCCAAGAGTCGTTTGATGCGCTCATTAGTTCAGTTTTTGGACGAAGAGATACCTTACCTGGATCTCCCTGATTCACCATTTCATGAGGATCCTTTCCAACCGCTGACTCGCGCGGCAAAAGAATTGGTTTCCAAGTCGCCAGCGGATCAAGTCCCAATTAGCTGGTGGAAGCGAGAAGATCGTTACGGTGAACGCTTGGCCCCTGGAACCAAGTTCGCGGATATCATTGGTGAGATCGATCCCGCCAAATTGATGGGCGGAACTCGCATGTCCGCAGAAGAGGCATTGCATTTCGGTTTGATTCCGCGGATGCATCGAGGCATTTTTGCCATCAACGAATTGCCTGAACTCGACGAATTGGTTCAGGTCGGTCTGTTCAATATCCTGGAGGAACGCGACGTTCAAATCCGTGGTTATCCCGTTCGATTCGATATCGATGTGATGATTCTGTTCTCAGCCAATCCATCGACATACAATCGTAGTGGCAAAGTGATTCCTCAACTCAAGGATCGAATTGGTTCGATCATCAAGACCCATTACCCCCGGCAACGCGATCAGGGTATCCAAATTTTCGAACAGGAGGCCAAGATCGAACTGGAGGGCGATTATCCCGTAAAAGTCCCTTACTTTATGAAAGAGATCTGTGAACAAATTACCGTCGCTGCCCGAAAATCAAAATATGTCGATCAACAGTCGGGAGTCAGCGCTCGGTTCAGCATCGCAAATTATCGAACGATGGTTTCGAGTGCGCGGCAACGTGGGATTGTATTGAACGAACGACCGGCCGTCCCGCGGATTAGTGACCTGGCTCACTTGGCAACCTCCGCAATCGGAAAGCTTGAACTGGATTTGATGGGAAGCCATCAAATGAAAGAAGAGCAAGTACTCGATGGCATAATTGCGGATGCCGTGGCGACCGTGTTTCGCGAATATGTTGATCAGCATGGATTAGACGAACTGACTCAGGTATTTTCCAAGGGAGTCAAAATCGAAGTTGGAGACTTGGTCTCTTCGAGCCAGTATGCAGAGCGACTGAAGCGTGTTCCGCAAATTTGGGACATTGCCTTCGAAGTGAATGCTTCCGAATGTGAATCCGTTCGCGCCTCATGCGTCGAGTTCGTGTTGGCTGGCCTCTATTCTCTGGACAAGATCTCCAGAGCCCAACGGCACGGTCGAACCAGTTATGATGTTTGACCGTTGATCGCGACAACTCTTACCGAGTTAATAAGGAACCCGATGAACACGGATTCAACACGTAAACTTGGGGGAATCGTTCATACTTATCAAAAGTATGATCCTGCGAAATTCCCCAGTCCCACCGCGCCTGCTCCCGATTTTGTTTCGCCGATTTTTGAAAATATGATGGCGTTTGGCCGCTTTCGCCGACTGACCGAGGAGGAACTCGCTCGCGCAGTGAGACTTGATCCGAGCCAATTCAGCCAACTCGGTCCGAGTATCGAATTCATTCGCGCGATTTTACTGGAGCGTCGACGACGCCTCCTGGAAACTTATGAGACCGATTCGGTGCAACAGTTGGCTCATGATGCGTTTCATCATGCCGCGGCACAACTGCAACCGCCGATGGAAAGCGCTAAGTTCTATCGCGAAGCAGTCTTGCAGGAACAGTTATTTGATCTTGAAAAATTATGGTACCGCGTCGGCGACGATACCAGTCGTTTCTCCCGCGAACTCGTGATTTTATTGGATCACCTCGGGAACAAATATCAAATCGATGAGTTGGCGGCGAAATACAACTTCACTGGGGATCAACGGCTGACCATCGAACAGGCGCTGGAACTGAAAGAGCAGCTTGAAAAAATCGAAGCGTTATTGCAACAACTGGATCAGGCTGAACAGACAGCGCAGATTGGCGTGATCGACATGGAATCGCTCGAGCAGTTCGTCAATCCAACAGACCTCGCGCCGTTGGACGAAATGAAACGAATGATTGAAAATTACGTTCGCGAGGTCGCCGAGCGTCAAGGACTGGAACATGACGGCAAGGAGTTCCAACTTACACCCCAGGCGTTTCGGCTCTTTCAAGGTAAGTTGTTACAAAGGATTTTTGACAAGTTAGCTGCGTCCCGATCCGGTCGTCATCAAGGGCATGTCATTGGCGAAGGTGCCGTTGAATTGCAGGCGACCCACCCCTATGAATTCGGCGATTCCGTCACGCACATGGACATTCCGCAATCCATGATAAACGCCATGGTTCGACGAGGAGTCGAAACGCCAATGCGACTTCTGCCCGACGATATCGAAATCCACCGGACGCGAAATACCCCCAAATGTGCTACGGTTATCATTATGGATATGAGTGGCTCGATGCGATACGATGGTCAATACATCAACGCAAAGCGGATGGCACTGGCTTTGGACGGCTTGATTCGCCAGGAGTATCCAGGCGATTTCCTGGGATTTATCGAAATGTATACGTTTGGCAAGATCTGCCCGGCAAACGAAGTGATCGACCTGATGCCCAAACCAGTCACGCTTTTCGATCCCATGGTGCGTCTGTCGGTCGATATGAGTCGCCAGGAAATCAGCGAACATATGGTTCATCAACACTTCACGAATATTCAACACAGTTTGAAGCTTGCCAGACAAATCCTATCGACACAAAACACGATAAATCGGCAAGTCGTGTTGATTACAGACGGGTTACCGACAGCTCACTTCGATGGTTCCGTACTCAATCTGATCTACCCGCCTCATCCTGAGACCGAATCCGCAACCATGAGAGAAGCGATGTTGTGTCAGCGTGACAATATCACGATCAATTTGTTCCTGGTGCCGAGTTGGTCACAGACCGAAGATGACATTCGCTTCTCATACCGACTGGCTGAATCAACTCAAGGCCGAGTGTTTTTTACGAGCGGCCATGATCTCGATCGCTTTGTCGTCTGGGATTACTTGGAACGAAAACGCGAAATATTTGGGTAACGATGTACTCCAAGTCGCGTCAGTGAAGCCAGCGGTCGGCGATTTATCTCGACTTTTTCGCGACCTTGATCCTGTCGACTAGAGTGACCACGCCGGCGACACGTTGACAGCAGCTCAAGGCAACTTGTTTCTCGTGGTAATTGTTCAACTTCCCGGAAATAATCACCGCGCCATTGTTGACTTCAATATCGAGATCACGAAATGAATCGAAGTGTCGGCTGTTCAAAAAATTACTGACCCGACGACCGAGGTCATCGTTGGGCATTTCCTGAGCGATGGGCCGGGTGGCCAATCCCAGTTGTATTCCAGGTTCAGCTTGTACCTCACCCAGCAGGAGCAACGCTTTTTCATCTGGCTGTCCGCCACGTGGTTTGTCTAATGCTGAGCTGCAACCGATTGAAGGAATCTGATTGGCCGAATCTGATTCAGACGATGAACTGGGGATCATTGAATTCATCGATGAGCGATTCATACTCGAACTCCTTTTACGGCTGCGAATTTCTGATGCAGTGACAACGATTTCATAATGTCATCCGCTTGAACAACCGCTCTGAAGCCGCGATTCTCTTCCCTGAACAACAAACTGCATCCCTGAACAACAAACTGCTTTAGAATGGAACACCAAGTAAACTCGTGAAACGGACGACATACAGGAAGTTAGGCTAAGACAGAATATGCGAATTGATGAACTCAAGCACAGCATGCGAAATCAGTATCGCAGTTCTCGTTTCGATCCTGGTGGTACGTCATGGTGTAATGAATGGTTCGATTGTTGCTTCGTCAATCACCTGGTGTCACTTGTTGGTTCGCCGAAATTATACCAGACTTTAGAATTTTTTGAAGCAGGGGAACAAGTCGGGGCAGAAAAGTGCAAGCACTTTTCTGCCTGAAATCGGGAAAAATTAATTCGTGGTCAAGCTAACTTTACAGTAATTGATCTGGCTTTATACTGTTCCTCTCAGCAGAAAATTCAGAAAGTTTCCAACCGACCGGTTTGCGACGAGAAGTTCTCAAGACAAACTGGAAATTGTACGCACCATTTTTCAGGAGCAACCAATCATGGGACGGTGGTCGATCAGTGAGTTTACGACATATCATTGGTCCCTTGAAGAAGAAATACAGATGTGTCACTGTCATGGCTTTCGCGGCATCGGGATATGGAATCAGAAACTGGAAGATCACCAATTTGACGAGTACCTCGACCGGTTGTTCGAGAGCCAGTTACAGGTAACAAGTTTCAGTTGGATCGGCGGGTTTACAGGTAGCGACGGTGTCTCGTATCTGGATGCAGTGAAAGACGCAATTGCAGGCATACGACGCGCCGCTCAGATTGGCGCTGAAACCGTGATTCTTTACCCAGGTGCTCGCCATGGTCATACCAGCAGCCATTCTCAACGTCTGCTCACTTCCGCTCTAAATGAATTGATTCCCTATGCTCTTGACTATGGAGTTCGCCTTGCATTGGAGCCGATGGATCAGACCCATGCCCCACAATGGAGCATCTTTGAGACGCCGGAAGAGTCGATCGAGTACGTGCTCCGATACGATCCCCGCAGCTTAGGATTGGTGATCGATTTATTTCATGTGGGAATGAGCGCCCAAGTCTTTGACCGTCTTGATGAAATAAGGAATCACCTCGCCCTGGTACAACTTGCAGACCGCAAATCTCGTGATCAGGTCTCTGGAAATGGTACCGATCAATCAAGAACAATGTTATTCGATGGAGATGTACAGATTTTGAAGTGGATTTCACGGTTTGAAGAAATCGGCTATGACCAATTTTATGAAATTGAACTGTTTGGTCCACAGTTGGAGCATGTCAGTTACGAAGAGCGTTTAAAACGGAGTCGCGAGATCGCAAACCAAATCAAAACGACGCTCGAATTGCAAACCAAAATCTAGCCACAACAAGTGTACGCCGCTGTGCGTGACAATCGACCGCAGTGAACGGCTTGTTGATCTCCAATAAAATGACAGGGGACCGACTCACTGGCGTCACCCACAAACGAATCGGGGCATAGCGGTTGCACCACCCACTCCATAGGGATTCGTTAAACTGCCAAGTCAACAAAAAATCCCGCGTGAGCTAACACGCGGGAATCTCTGTAATGGCCAAGTGGGCCAAACCGTCAGACTGGATCGAGTGTTTAACGTTGGAAGTGAATACCGAACAGCAGGCTTTGCGCCACGTATTTATCTTCAGTCGTGGCCACAGGTCCGACGATTTCGATGTCGCTGGTACCAAAATATCGATATTCGACAAACGCTCGTGCATTGTGGCTGATCTGTCGATCGACGCCACCAAACACCTGGTATGCAAACGCAGCGTCGTCAATCGAATAATTGTCACCTAAGACATTGAAATTGCCATCCACAAAGGCAATCCCGATACCTCCGCCAGTATAGGGACGGAAACCAGCTAGATTCAGGTTATTCAACTCGTAGACTAAATTGCCCATTACCGAGTAAGCCTGAATGCTTCCGTCAATGTCTCCAATGGGTTGCCTTCCGATATAAGCCGTGTCTCCTGAATTATGCCGATAGGTGAACTCCAGTTCGCGACGCAAGTTGCAACTTACGTAGTCACCGATTGCTGCTCCGATTACCCATCCATCTCTGAATTCAAAATCAGCAGGAGCCGCTGCCGTACCCAAGGCTGCTTCCATGTCATCTAAAAAGTTCCAGCCACCGAAAACTCGGAAATATCGACCCAAGCATTGCGTTGCACAATCGTTGTAAACACCGCAGTTACCTGTGTGGCAATCGTTTCCGTATCCAGAATTATATCCATGATGCCCATGAGGGGCGGGATGCGCCTGGTGTTTTTGAAAATAGTTGTCGCCGACATTTCCCGAATCTGATGGAGCATTCGTTATCGATACACCAGCCCCATGCTGAGTTTGTTGGTCCTGATTACGACGAGCCGCAGTTGAGACGATTGGGACTTCCTGATTGCCACCGTGCATTCCTCTCGTCTGACTCGGGTACATCGGGGGATATTGGGCGACTGAGACTGACGCAGTCATCAACAATAAGGTTGCCGCAGCAGTAATTCTAAATAACATTTGTTTTACTCCTCAGACTTGGGTCAAGCGCTCTCCGACGATTGCCATTGATCACGGTCAATGCGCCAACAAACCGCGATCAACGAATAAACTGACTAACTCCATTAATCGGTATTTCAGGTCAAAACGTCAAAAACATCGAGCTGATAACGTCGAGATTTTTGATCCGTTTCGAAACAACTGGTATAATCGCTAAACCTTGACAATTGGCGCTAGCGGCCCCCAAAGATTCCCAGACTTGTATCGAGCCTTCGTTTCGAAACATTTTGATTTCCACGATTCGACGAGGACCGTGCCAGCCATGTCGCAGATTGTGGACCTGCAGTTTTGGGGGCCAGGTCCTTAAATTTCGTCGCGTGTTTTAAAAGTGAGGCCTGGAACATCAGTCCAACGGCAATCCACCGACTTGCCGGCGGAATGGGCGATGTCTTCAACTCCCGGAGCACAATTGCGTCACCTGGCCAGAGTTTATTAGACTGAACCTTACGAACGTGTCAGGAGCTTAAATTCTTAATCGGTGTTTCAGAGTGAGTACAGAACATCATCCAGCAAATAATCCTGACAACGAGCCGAAAGGTTTGATTTCGCGCGAGGAGTTTTCGTCGAAATTGCTCCGATTGGTTAATGATCTGGTATGGGCGATTTCTGCGGACGGCCGCTCGTTGCTATATATTAACCCGGCAGCCGAAGTGATTTACGGGCTTACGTTGACCGAAATCACACGGGACTCGATGCGTTGGTTTCAAGCCATTCACCCCGACGACCAAACGAAACTTCGCGAGCAATTGGAACGAATTGTTGAGACCAAAACTTTTGTACAACACTTTCGTATTCAGCGTACCGATGGGATGATCAGTTGGATGCAGGGGAGTTTTTACTGGATTGATCAGGGAAACGGCACTCATTGCATTGGCTGCATCGCCAAGGATGTCACAACACGGGTGGACATCGAAATGGCCCTTGAAGAATCAAAGGCCATTTATCATTCATTGGTTGAAAGCCTCCCGATCAATGTGTTCCGTAAAGACCGTGAGGGTCGAATCGTCTTTGCAAACCAACGCTATTGCGACAATCAAGCGATGCCGCTTGAAAGGCTTATCGGCAAAACAGACCGGGATTTGTTCTCCCCAACACTCGCGGAAAAGTACATGAATGATGATCGTTGGGTGTTGCAGACGGGATTGCCGTTTCACGATATCGAAGAACACCCAGGTCCTGACGGCAAGAAGACGATCTATGTTGAGGTCCTCAAGGCTCCGGTGACGGATCCCGATGGTCGCCGAGTCGGAATTCAGGGGATGTTCTGGGATGTTACCTCTCGAAAACGGGCCGAACAAGCGCTACGCGAGGCCAAGGAGATTGCTGAAAAAGCCAGTCGAGCCAAGAGTGACTTTTTGGCCAATGTCAGCCACGAAATTCGAACGCCACTCAACGCGATCATCGGTATGACTGAACTACTGCTCGACACGCGCCTCGAGCAGACCCAGCGTGAATATCTGTCGATGGTCCAACATTCGGGCGAGTCCCTGCTTTCGATCATCAATGACATTCTCGACTTTTCCAAAATTGAGGCGGGGAAGCTGGAATTGGATCACCGGACATTTGATCTCCGCGAGAGATTGGGTGACACCGTACGTAGTTTATCCGTAAGAGCCCATGACAAAAAGATTGAGCTGGCAATGCGGATTGATCCGCAAATCCCCCAGCGACTTGTCGGAGATATCACCAGAATCCGTCAGGTCATGGTGAATCTGATTGGCAATGCGATTAAGTTTACTCCGCAGGGTGAAGTTGTGGTCAGCGTCGACGTCATTGCGTTCAATGAACATGAGACCGAACTTCGTTTCAGCGTACGAGATACCGGCATTGGGATCTCCCCTGACAACATCGATTCAATCTTTGAAAAATTCGAACAAGCAGACTCATCGACCACCCGCGATTACGGCGGAACCGGACTCGGTTTGGCAATCTGTTCCCGCCTCGTCAGACTTATGGACGGGGACCTCAAAGTCGTGAGCACCCACGGTCAAGGAAGTGAGTTCTTCTTTTCAATCAAACTGGCCATTGACCAACAACAGCCTGCCGATATTCCTGCAACTATAAAAGGGCGCTCTGCACTGGTCATCGATTCGTACGAGACCACCCGAAAAATATATGAAGAAATGATGCAAGCGTGGGGAATCCGTCCCTTCGCCGTAGCGAGTATTGAACATGGCTTGGCGCTGTTGCGCGCGTTGGCCGAGGCAAACCAACCGATCTCCGTCGTCTTGCTGGATGCCCGCCTCATCCAGGATGATCCTGACGGTGCGCTGATGCAAGCCATACGGGAAACCAAAAAGCATCTGGACGCGCCTCTGATATTGGCGATTTCGGGTGGACAACATGATCATTCAAGACTCAGTCAACTCACCGATTGCGACGCCTTTATTTTGAAGCCTGTTAAACACTCGGATTTGCTTCTGGCAATTTCGAATGCGCTAAACATTCCCATTGAGACGATCGACAGCGGCGAGCAGCAAGCTTTTAATCGACGTGCCGGTCCCTTGAGAATTTTGTTGGCGGAGGACAATACGATTAACCAAAAACTGGCGATTGGCCTATTGAAAAAGCAGGGCCATAATTTGACGATCGCCAACGATGGTGTCGAGGCTGTTGAATTGTTTAAACAATCGGATTTCGATTTGATCTTGATGGATGTACAAATGCCAAAGATGGATGGAATCGAAGCAACGAGTGCGATTCGTGAACTCGAGATGTCGCGGCAAAAACGAACACCGATTGTCGCCATGACCGCTCATGCCATGACTGGCGACCGCGAACGTTGCCTTGCGGCCGGTATGGACGAGTATGTCTCTAAACCCATTCGACTTCCCAAGTTGCTAAATGCCCTCGCGAAGGTCCTGGAAGAAATTCCCCAAACCGTTCACCAACCACTTGTCAACGAACAACCTGCTCAATGGGTTAATTGGAACAGCGCTTATGAAACGGTCGGCGGCGATAAGCTGCTGCTGATCGAACTGGCAAAGGTGTTTCTTGATGCCAGGGAGGGGATGTTGCAGGAAATTGAACAAGCCATTCAATCCGGAAATGCCAAGGAGTTGCGACGTACAGCGCATGCACTCAAGGGAGCTCTGAATCATTTGGGGGCTGAGCGAGTAGCCCATTTTGGCTTTCAATTGGAATTGATGGGGCAACAGGAGACCATTGACGAACCCGACCCGATTTTTCGTCAATTATGCCAAATGGTCGAGCACGTGGCAAAAGAATACGCAACCTTTGTCGAAAACTTTTCCCAGTTCGATTGAGTCTGCATTTCAGACTTGAATCGCAGTTCGCCTCGAATCGCAAACGATAACCGGCGAAGGATCGGATGAACGTTCGAATGCAATCGGTGGACAGCCGATTTTACACGAAGTACTGGCGTGCGCTTGCTGATCGGGATCGGTGTGAACTACGCCGCTCGTTTCACCAGGACGCCTTGGTTGATCTTGTTATAGAGAGTCTTTAGCGAAACACCTAGTTCTTCGGCAGCGGCGTTCTTATTCCCCTCATGTCGGTCAAGTGCCGCAGAGATTGCCTGCGCTTCGAGAGCTCGTAGCGTCCCTCCAGTCGCTACCATCTTTTGTCCAACAAGGGTTCGCGTTCCAAATTGGCGAGGTAAATCCTGCGGCTTGATCGGAAACTCTTCGCACAGAATCGACGCATGTTCGAGGACATTGGCAAGCTCGCGAACATTTCCGGGCCAAACATAGGTTTGAAGTAACTCGATAGCCTGTGGGGAAATATTCGGTTGCCCGAGGGGCAAGCTTGGTCGAAAGCGTCTCAACAGGTGATGGGCCAGATCCGGGATATCCTCAACGCGATCGCGTAAAGCGGGCAAATGCACTTCGAACGTGTTGATGCGATACATCAAGTCCTCGCGAAAATCTCCTGCCTCAACCATTTGTGGTAGATTTCGATGCGTCGCACAGACCACGCGCACGTCAACCTTGAACGAATTGTTGTCTCCGACTTTCCGAATCTCGCCGCTTTCCAGCACACGAAGCAATTTGGCTTGCATCGATTTGGGGAGTTCGCCGATCTCGTCCAAAAACAATGTTCCACCATCGGCGACCTCGAATAATCCGGTTCGATTCTCATCGGCCCCGGTAAAGGCACCTTTGCGGTGTCCAAACAATTCGCTTTCGATCAAGTTCTCAGGGAGTGCTCCACAGTTAATTGCGACAAACGGTTTGTCAGCGCGGAGACTTTGATTGTGTACAGCTCGAGCCGCCAATTCCTTTCCTGTCCCGGTTTCGCCCAGAATCAGCACCGTGGATTCGGTGGGTGCAACTTTTTCAATGAGCGCACGCACACGTTGCATACTCCGGTGATCACCGATCAACTCGGAATCCCCCTCAAATCGAAACAACCGAATTTGAAGCGCTTGACACCGCTTCGTCAGCTCGCGCTTTTCAGAAACACGATTCAAGAGCGATTGCAATTCGACCAGTTTACATGGTTTTTGCAGGTAGTCGAACGAGCCAAACCGGAGTGCCTCGACGGCGGATTGCATCGTTCCCTTTCCGGTCAATACAACGGTCTCGGTATCCGGCGAAATTTCTTTGACCTTCGCGATCACTTCGATGCCGTTGAGACCAGGCATATCCAAGTCAACGATCACGCAGTCAAAACTGTTTTTTTCCAGAGCGGCTACCGCGGTTAACCCGTCCGGACAAACGGTGACCTGATGTCCCATGCGAGGCAATTCAGCTCGAATCAACTCCTGGAGATGAGTTTCATCATCGGCAAATAGGACTTTCAGACCAGGGGGTTTGCTACGCTGCATGTGACTTTCCGATTTCATGATTCACCAAAGGTAAAGTGACAACGAATTGGGATCCCATCCCGACTCCCGAGCTGCTTGGCTGGATATCGCCACCATGCTCCTGTACAATTCGATACGTAATCGATAGTCCGAGGCCCGTCCCCTGCCCATCCTTTCGACGCGTAAAAAACGGTTCGAAAAGGTGTTCCAGGACTTCATCCGACATACCACAACCATCGTCGTTAACAGTGATCGTCGCGCAATTCTCTTTTCTGCCAAGTTCGATCGTGACCGAACCCCCCGGTTCAACGCTATCCAAGGCGTTGGTCAGCAGGTTGAGAACAACCTGTTTGATTTCCTGGGGTTTAACGTAGGCCGACACAACTTCCCGACGCACAAACTTCACTGATTTCTCTTTGTATTTTCCCAGCGGCGACACCATCTCGATGACCCCCTCAATCAACTCGCCCAATTCATTTGGCGATTTGGAGACATCTCCGGATCGTGAGTAGTCCAGTAGGGCTCCCGTGATTCCCTTGCATCGAAAGGCCTCATCCTGAATCCGCCTCAAGTACTTTTTCATATCCTCGATCTCATGGTCACGCTGTTCGGCAACGAGTTGCGAGTTTGGATTGAGGATGTCGTTGATGCGCATCTCCAGAGATTCAGCGCTCCAGGCAATTGCCGCAAGCGGATTATTGATTTCGTGAGCCACGCCAGCCGCGAGGAATCCCACACTTGCCAATTGCTCACTTCGCACAACTTCGCGAGTTCGCTGTTTGACTTGATCGTTCAAGTTCTCCTGAATTTCCTGAAAGTTTTTGGTCATTGCGTTGA
This sequence comes from Pirellulaceae bacterium, assembly GCA_041748315.1. Lineage (GTDB taxonomy): Bacteria > Planctomycetota > Planctomycetia > Pirellulales > Pirellulaceae > CALMEE01. Next base: position 25,082 of record JBGTDM010000054.1, on the reverse strand, counting down.
AAGCCACTGCGAGTTCAGCCATTTCATCGTTGGTCTGTAGGCAGACACGATGATTGTAATCCCCCCCCGCAACTCGCCTTGAACCCGCCGCGAGGATCTCTAACGGCTGAAAAATCTTGCGGTGAAATCGCCAAGCCAACATGCAAATCAGTGCCACAGCCAAAAGGCTGAATCCAGCGCAAATTAACAACGCTGTGTGGTACTCAGCGCGCGCATGTTTTGAAAAATCCTCGACTCGGTCATTTAAATAGCCGGGGAGCATCGAGACCTCGGCTTGTAAGCGATCGATCTGATCAGAGAGTTCGGCACGCCGTCCTGGTTGATAGAGCCAACCGTCGTCATGCGATAACTCACTGATCTTGTGCAACCGACGTTCGATTAATTGAATCGACTCATCCTCTTTAGAGGTATCTGCCATCCTCGGGTCCGAAATCACGTTTTCGCGCACAACTCGGCGATAGTTTTCCATCGCTTGAAAACAATCGCGAAGGTCCATCTCAAAGGTCGCTTGAGCAAATCCGACTTCGACAAAGATATTGTTAACCGTCGTCCCAATGTCGGCGGGCGATCCGGATTTGGAAAATGTCGCTCGCAAATCGCTCACGCGACTGCTCAACTCTGCCGCCAGAGGTAGCTCTGCGGAACGGGCTCGGATATTCTTCGTCAGCGTGCGGAACTTCAGAACCCCATGAAATCCGGCAGCAGAAAGCACGGCAACGACGACGAATAATTTCGTGACGCCGTAAAATAGCTGCGAGCGGATACGTCTGCGGGAAAGCACCAACGACCTCCATGTCCAGGGCTCAAGAATTATTTTCGCCTCGTTAAGTCAATTGCGTGGCGGGCCTGGATCGTTTTCCAATGACGATCCAGCAAACTATCGGGGCACAACAATCCAACTTTTGCGACTCAACCCTCCTGGTGAATCATATACTGTCCGTAAACTATGAGAACCAGGAAATTCTGTAAATATTACATTTCCGACAGTGGTCAAATATTATTCGGAATGCCCTGATCCGGCAACGGCAATCCTACCGAACTGTCAAACTGCTGTAAATCGAATCCTATCCAGGAAATGCTTGCATGAAATTGCCAGTATGCCAACTTGACCACCCTCGACCACCAGCCAAAATCTCAGCTACGTACCATTCGCTTTACAAGCCATGCACCGACGGTCAGCATCACCAAGTTTCCTAACCATACCGTTATCGGAGGAACTCGGCCAGCCTTGGCTTGCGAGACGCCAAACATCAACAGTGGATAGTACGCGATCAGGATCGGAATAAAACACAGGGCAAATGTCGTCCAGAAATCTGAACGGCGAAGATACACCGCCAACGGCGCACCGACCAACACAAAACACAAACAACTGAAACCATTAGCCCAACGCCGCCATGGCTCGGTTCGCAGACGATAAATTCGTTGTTGCGAATCGACGAGTCGTTCCCTCCGTTCATTCCAAAGGGACGATGTCACATCATGAAAATCGCCGGCTGAACACCCCATGGCAGCTTGCAAGGCAAATAAACGTTGGAAACTATCCAGATTCTTTTGCTCTTGTTCCAGTTCGCGCGACATCGTTTTCAAAGGTAAGTTGGAAGGACTTGCAGCGCGGACTCGTTCTTTGGTGGTATCGCGAAGCGGAATGCCGATTTCATCGTCGGCCAATCGTATTATTGCGCCGTGGGTTGGATCCTCGGCGATCGCGTCCTTAACCGAAAAAACCAATTCCTCCTGTTCCAGATTGACATAAATCCGCGCCGATTCGGCTTGGAATCGTAGCACACGTCGCTCGTCCTGTATCTCAACACGAGGTGAAAGTAACTGCTTATCCGCAACTCCATCCACTTCGATCGTCAGGTTCCCCTTGCTATAACTCCTCTCGGAATTCAAAACCGCGTAAATCGTTTTTTCGACCGAATTCAAAACGACGCGGTAGATTCCATGGCGCCCCCAGGAAACCGCTAGATCGTTCAAAAACACCGTAAAAAAGCTCAGACAACATGCAAGTAATAACGCAGGCCATAATACACGTAATGGCGATAACCCAGCCGACTTAATGGCCACAATTTCATTGGCCGCAGACATCCGTCCAAAAACAAGGCAAACCGAAAACAAAATCGTACCCGGAATCGCAAAACAAAGCGCGTTCGGCAAAATATACGGCAACAATTGTAAAATCGTTTCCGGAGTCAGATTCTCTCGAACCGCCTCTTGGACAACACCGACCAACATCATCAGTAAAGTCATACCGGTAGCGGTAATCAAAAAAACCTTAAGCAGCTCAACAAAAACGTAGCGCGAAAGTATGCCCATGAATTCCACAACCGATAGCTCGTGACGATCTGAATACAAACAGAAACTTAGACAAATTTGATTAAATCAGCAAACTCAATTTTCTAAATGAATCATGGAAAGTCCCTATCAGCGTTTGCAAGGACCAGAACATGGGGCGAAATATCCACCGGAGAGATCAGGATTCTTGTGTTAAACTGAGCAAACGTGCTGGTTTGGGGATCTGGTGTTCGCGCGATGATTCTGCCTGATATGCCTGCTCCAACCAATGAGAATGAAGGGAGTGAAGGGGGGGTGAAAGTGAAGGGGTAATCGTTGAGTTCATTCCCCACGGTTTCGGTCTGTGATTGATTTTCTTTGATAATCGATGGGCGGTCAGGTTGCGACCAGCGCAGCAGCGAACGGTGTGTGTCGGCAATCGTTTTTTGACTGACCTTCGAAGGGGTCAGAAATGATTTAGACCGAAAAAACGGAGACTACAGAGGAACGGGGACGGAGTTCAATCGTCGGGATCAATCCACCGGCCAAGCAGGAAAACAACGAAAAAGGGACGCCAGAAGTTTATTGTTTTGGCCCCCCTAAAGTCGCGTCTTTGATGCGCCCTCAAGCCGGTTATCCCCTAGTGGGTTGCGTTCCCGCAGAGCCAATTTCTGTTTTGCTGGACAAACTAAACATTGCAACAAATAATCCTTTGAACACCCGAGCGATGCCTAAAAAACTCCTGGGGGTTCGGGGGCAAGCCCCCATGGCATTACCAATGACTCTCAACTCGCTAATTTCAAAACAATGTTGTCTCAACTTGTTGACACATTCCGGATATGGACTACGAGTACGAATACGAGTACCATTTCATTGAGTATGAGGCGGTACTTGAATTGTGCACGTCAAGTTGCACAATGTGATTTGAAGAACTAATTGTCGATATGATTTTTTGACACGAGTCCCCCTATGTCAGCGGAAATTGATCAGTTCCTTAACGGTTCGCCGTTTGCCGTTGTTGGTGCTTCCGTTGATCGCGACAAATACGGAAACAAAGTCTTACGTTGTTACCTGCAGAATGACATCGAAGTTTTTCCAGTTAATCCGCGAGCGGATGAAGTCGAAGGATTAAAGTCATTTCCCGACCTGACTTCAATTGGCGTTAAGCTTCACGGCATCTCGATCGTCACTCAACCCTCGGTGACCGAGAAGGTGATTGAAGAGGCTCAACAACTCGGTATTAAACATATATGGATGCAACCGGGTGCTGAAAGTGAGATCGCAATTCAGCTTGGCAAGCTTTACGGAATGAGTTTGATCGCTCAAGGTCCATGTATTCTGGTGGCCTTGGGATACCGAGAATCCGCTTAAACATCTCAGTTCAAAAACACAAGCAGCCGTTGGTTTCTCGGCTGCAACGTCGAATCATCACCTTGAATTGGCACACGATTCACCGTTGGGCAACCGTCGAACGGTCCAAAATCGTTGGTCGAGCTTGCCATTCTGCCATCAAATCGATTTCACTGAAGTCATTATGATGTCAGTTTGATGACGATTTCTCTCGAAACTGGGTTTCCGAATACTTTAAGAAAACCACCCAATTACTGGTGTTTTTGTAATTTATTCAATTTGGTTTGCAAATTCGGCACGCGTTTAGCTATCACATTTCTTCAGGCAGATGACCTGTCTAACCAGTCTCTTCCAGTTCAGGGAAAGCCAAGACCATGAAAATTCAAAGTACTCTAATCACGACCCTGCTTAGCGCGGTTTTTGCCGTTACCTTGTCATCCCAAGCGGCGGCCCAATCGTTCCGTCATATCGATCAATTGGTCTCGCAACTTGAATGCCAGGCACGAGAATTGGTTGATGACGTGAGTATGTTCAAGCACACCCATCAATACGAGCATCTCGTATTGGCGGCATTGGACATGCGTCAGTCTGCGATGAAGATGCATGACGTCATTCATTTGACTGGCAATCTAACCCACATGGAAGTAAGTTTGGCTCAGTTAGAGGGAAAGTACTACCACTTTAAAGGTTTATTCCATGCGGTCGAACATAGCCCGACCTGTGGACATAGTCGCTTTCACCGTCCGATCACAATCGTCAAAAACAAGTTATACGAGTTGAAAACCAATATTGATCAAGCTCGCGATGAGCTTCGGTATTTACGCTCGGTTGGCTATTGCCCCAGCAAGTATCGTCACACGGTAACGCGGACAGAAGTTTATCGCGCACCGGTTGTCCATGAACAATATGTGTACCGTCAACATGTTTATGGTGGTGCGCACCAATACCATGACCAATATGCTGGTCATCATCGCCGAAGCCAATCGAGTCACAACCATGGACACTATGGACACTCTCCATATAACAACCACCGCAGCGCCCATGATTATTATGGACGAGATCAAGGCGGAATTAGCCTTTCGATCGGCGGCGGAAGTTCAAAGTTTACCTTCAGATTCTAGGCAAATCGTCAAATTGACGGTTGCGATACGGCCAACGGCACGCCAAAGTAAGATTGGTGTGCCGTTATTTTTTTGTCGTGCGATTTTTTTAGGCACGACAGGGATCGCAACCCGTTGCCAAGACCATCACATCCTCAGGGTTGAGGCAAATTTAGAAAAGAACGAGCCAATTTCCCTCGCTTCGTCCATAAGCCCGGATGATCGCTTCAACTGCACGGCTTTCACTGAACGGTGCCAAATGGAATTCCATGTCAATGCTACTCGGGACAACGCAACCAGTAATAATCGGATGCCGTCGGAATTCGTTCGGTTGCACCAGGAAATTGAAGAACTTCAGGTTCAGGCCGACGCCGTCGACAACGACGATGACCATCAACTGATTAATCGTCGCGGTGACGAGATTCAGCAGGACTTGATCAACGTGAAAGTCGGTTGATTAAGCGCGAGTCTTTGATGATTTAATTGTGTGCGGAAGTTGGAGTTCAGCCTTTAGGCTGTCCGAGCGCCACCTTCTGCACGCAATGTTTGGTTATTGAGTCACGAAAACACGCTAAAGCGTGAACTCCAACAATCGTATCGTACGCGAAAAACACGCTAAAGCGTGAACTCCAACGATTGTACGCGAAAAACACGCTAAAGCGTGAACTCAAACCCCCAAAATATGCATGCGGGCGTTTCGCAAATCTAACCAAAATTACCTTATTAATTTTTCGCGGCACACCACGACTAGATCAAGGTTATCGTACTCCGCTGGATCCAACAATGATCGATTAGTCGTCGTCCGATTCGTTGTCTTCACCGCTCGCAGGTTGAAACGTGCTGTATAGCGGTTTCAAATCAATCTTAAAAATTCCACGACCGTGGGTTGCAATCACTGCAACTTGGTCGCGTTCATGAATCTTAAGGTCATGAACGAACACATTCGGCAAATCGCTCCCGAGGATCGCCCAAGATTCACCACCATTCGTACTCACATAGACACCCAAATCCGTTCCGACATAGAGCAAATTCGGATAATGCGGATCTTCCGTTATCACATTGACAGGACCACCGGGTAAATTCCCTGAGATGTCAAGCCACGACTCTCCGAAATCGACTGACTTGTAGACATAGACCTGAAAGTCGTTGTCGCGCTTGCCGTTTTGTGTCAGGAAAACCGTGGGTAAATCGTAGCGGGAAGCAACAATTCGCGACACCCATTTATGTTGTGGAATCCCACTCATAATCTCTTTCCAGTCTGTTCCGCTGTTGCGAGTCATTTGTACCTTGCCATCATCGGAGCCGACGTACAGCAGGCCGAATTGCCGCGGCGACTCTGAAATGGAGGTCAGTGTTGCAAAGGGGATATTTCCTCTTCGTTCAGAATCGTTATAGGTTAAGTCGGGGCTGATCTCATTCCAACTGTCGCCTCGATCCATAGAGCGAAACAGCTTGTTCATCCCGTGGTAAACGATTTGCGAGTTATGCGGCGACAGCATGAATGGTGCCAACCACTGGCCGCGTAACGGAGGATCACCCGGCTGACTCTGAGGAGCGATCCGGTCGGTTTTTCGCGGGTTCATGGTGGACCGCATTAGCGATCCATAGAATCCCTCAGAGTACAAGAGATTCTGGTCATTGGGATCGACAACAATGATGCTTGCTTCTCCCCCAGGAATCCGGCTCCATGCGTGGTAGGGGCTTCGTCCAGGCCGATAATCCGATGGGCCCATATAACTCCCATTGTCCTGGATCGAACCGTATACGTTAAACGGTTGGGCCTGATCAAGCTCCAAGTTGTAAAACTGCACCACTGGAAGGTTTACGATATCCTTCCATGTGTTTCCACCATCGTAAGAAATGTTAATCCCGCCATCGTTGCCATTGATGACATGGTTCGAGTTCTCAGGATTGATCCACATTGCGTGGTGATCGGCATGAAGCCCACGGTAGGCAAGGTTTTTGAACGTCTTTCCACCATCGGTTGACTTGAGTAATGGAACACCCATCACATAGATGGTGTCTTCATCATTTGGATCCACTCGGATTTGACCGAAAACCCAACCATAGGTAGAAAACAGTCGCGTCATCAGTTCGTCATTCCGACTGACTTTAGTCCAAGTGTCGCCTCGGTTATCTGATCTGTAAACCTCGGCGCCTTTGATCACGGCTGACCTCGACCGACCATAGCTATCGCGCTCTCCCTCCTGAGCTTCACGAGCGCTTTGATGATTGTCCAACAACACATAGACAACATCGGGATTGGAATGAGCGATCGCGACGCCCATTCGTCCCGTTGTCTCAGCCGGCGGCAAACCGTCGTCGCACTTGGTCCAGGTCATACCACCATCCGTCGTCCTAAATATCCCATCGTCGGGCCCTGGTACCGGATCACTCCACTTGAGCCGGGTTCGGTTCCACATCGATGCGTACAACTGATTAGGGTTCGTTGGATCCATCGCCAAATCCACCGCGCCGATCACGTCGTTGATATATAGCACTTGTTCCCAAGTTTGACCTCCATCTATGGTTTTATAGACACCCCGCTCCTCGTTTGGCGTCCACTCGTGCCCGGATGCCGCAACATACACCGTATTCGGATCGTTGGGATGAATCACGATACGTCCGATATGATGTGAATCCGCCAAACCTTTATGTTCCCAAGTCTTTCCATGGTCCACTGAACGATAGACACCCGTACCGGACATGCTGCTTCGGAAAATATTTGATTCTCCCAAACCGACCCAGATAATATTCGTTTGGTTCTGATCGATGGCGATGGCACCCACGGATCCTGAGGGTGCATCATCAAACAGTGGTTGCCAAGTCGTTGCTTCGTTTTCAGTCTTCCACACGCCACCGGATGCGGTCGCGACAAAGAAAGTAAAGGGTTGATCAAGGGGCACGGCAATATCCGTAACGCGTCCGCTCATCACCTCAGGACCCACATGCTCCCATTTCTTGTCAGGCAAAACAGCGACCTCTTTCATCGCTTCGTGCTGATGATAGAACTCAAGCCGCGTTTCAGCATCAAGAATGGGTGGCTTGGCCTGTTGCGCAATACCTGAATTGACGAGCAACATCAGGCTTATCAGAACGAGGTAACTTGAGTTTCGTTTCAGGTTCATGGAAGGTTCCTGGCTCTTCGTCGGAGTTTCAATGCAATTTGAGATTTCCATGCTGAACGAATTCTCCTAGGTTGTCAATTTGACGTAAGCACATTTATGCCACGAGTTCCCATTTTATATGTAATCCTGAATACGATGACCGTGCCTTTGATTCACGGCAGGGGTCGGCAGAGGGAGTTCGAGCGCAAACTTGACCGCAAGTTTCTGTTGGCCAAGCGTTCCACGGTCGAATGCGACGGCTACCAGGTATTCAGCATGGAAGGGAATGGGGTTGCCGGTAATTGATATGCACGCTCCGTCGTCTGAGGAGAGCGCTATTGTTGCAGGAGTTTCCCAACAAGCGATTCGGCTGTGGCGCAGGATTGTTCCATGGAGATTTCCCAAGCCGCCGCTGGCATGATCATCGGATCGAAACTTGGATCGGGCAATGCTGAAACGATACTTGCTGCAATGCTATGATTCAAATCTGGATTGGCCGGATGTTGCTGCATCTCCAGTTTCAAACCAGAAACAAACGAAGTCCACATCAAGCCCGCTTCGTCGCATTTCGAAAGTGAACTGGCCTCGGTGTTGAGTTGACTCTGTTCCTGGTCGAGTCTGAAATCATTGACGCGTTCAGGTTTGAATGCAAACTTGGAAGACTGCTCAATCGGATCGATTAAGCTAAGCCACAAGTCCGTCCAGCGTTCAATCCGATTGGCATGGCGCTGGAGTTCAACGACCACATGTTGATAGGAATCGGGTCCACGCAGTAACAGTTGAGTCGCCCGATTTCGGACTTCGATATGACCAACAAAAGTCCCGGAAGCGATCCCGGCAAATTGGCTTTCGCCACTCAATTGATCACAACGTGTAAGTATCGTTCCCCAGACTCGCGTTAGCAGTTCGGAGCTGATGACCTCTTGAACGACCAATTCGATCGCCGGCCATGGATTGTGGGCTGGCTGGGGATCGGTCAGGTCGGAATGAAACATTTTTAGCGCCCCGTGCCAGCGATGGAATCGCGCTTTGCTGTGAATCCAATAGTCCGCCTGGTTGATCAGCGAAATGTGATGACCCTGAATCATCGTGTCGGCTTGGCTGGCAATCCATCCCCCCAGAGCGGCTAGTTGTTTGGCGTGCATCGTTGTCCTTTTGGAAACAAGTCTAACCAAGTGTAAAGCAACAACGGTGCCAAACGCCGCACAAAATCGAGTAACTGCACTCTGGTCGCAAGGTTTGCCAACAAAATCGCGAAAATTCTCCAGAAACGCTTGATTCTTGAGCGGGCTTGCGGCAAGTTATACGTTGCACTTCTGCCACATTCTGCCTGCGCACATCGGCGATTTGTCGACAAAAACAAACTCATTTCATTTACACCCTGCATCAAGTCAAGATGAATTCTCAAGCACTTCCCGTTGAAACTCGATCCAATACCACCAACGACGGTCCAATCTCCAAGTTTTTGCGACATCATTTTCGGCATTTCAACGCGCGTGAAACGGTTGATGCTGCCGAAGCCTATCGCATTCACGTCGAATCAGGGGGTAAAATGCTCGTTACGCTCGCTGGGGCCATGAGCACGGCCGAGTTGGGAATTTCGCTTGCCGAGATGATTCGTCAGGACAAGGTCAATGCGATTTCTTGTACCGCCGCCAACTTGGAGGAGGATGTGTTCAATCTGGTTGCCCACGATGAATACTGTATGCTTCCCAATTATCGTGACTTATCCCCGGCTGATGAAACCCGATTGAGGGACCAAGGTTTCAATCGTGTTACCGATACCTGCATCCCTGAAACGGTGATCCGCCATTTGGAACATCGGTTCATAGGGATTTGTGCCGAGCTTGCCGAAAATCAACAATCGCTGTTTCCGGCTGAAATATTTTTCCGGCTGTTCGAAGAAAAACAATTGGAACCCTATTTTAACATTCCACCGGAACATAGCTGGATGTTGGCAGCATTCGAGAAACAGATACCTGTCTTCTCACCCGGGTTTGAAGATTCCACACTGGGTAATATTTTTGCCGCGCGAGTCATGGACGGCACGATCAAATCCCATTCTGCGGTCAAGAGTGGTACAGCACAGATGGAGAAACTGGTTCGTTGGTATTTGGAAAATGATCAGGAACCGGGAATCGGCTTTTTCCAAATCGGCGGAGGTATCGCTGGCGACTTTGCAATTTGTAGTGTGCCGCTGATCATCCAGGATCTTAAGAAAGCCTGCAACTACTGGCAATACTTTTGTCAAATCTCCGATTCAACAACTTCGTTTGGGTCCTATTCGGGCGCCGTACCGAATGAAAAGATTTCGTGGAACAAATTAGAAGAAGGGAATCCGTCATTTATGATCAATTCGGATGCATCCATTGTCGCTCCATTGATCTTTGCCTACGTCCTGCATCAGTAGCCTATCGCTGGTTTGCTCATGCATTCGAGTCCTGTCATTGCCTATCCATGATCCAAGGTGTTCCATCAACGGACTACATCCGACTCAAAGACGATCGCTTCGGACGGCGGGGGCAAATACCATTCACGTGCACCCATCGAAAGTTGGGATGATTGATATCCGCCCACGATTTACCGGTCTAAATCAAAGGGCTCGGTCGAAGCTCAGTCGCAGGGCATCGGACGACGCTCTGTCCAGGTTAAAAGGTGGGGTTGGAGTTCAGCGTTCAGGCTGCCAAAAAGCAAGCTAAAGCTTGAACTCCAACGCCAAAAAACAAGCTAAAGCTTGAACTCCAACGCCAAAAAACAAGCTAAAGCTTGAACTCCAACGCCAAAAAACAAGCTGAAGCTTGAACTCCAACACGAAAATAAGCATGGAAGGAGAACTAGTTCATAGAGATCAGTTGAAGAACGTAAATCCCTGCCAGCATCGATAGAATTAGCTTGAAAATCTGGGAAATGTGTTGTTTGAACATGGTATGATAGCACCCTTTTAATGACAAAACGTGAACAGTTTCGCTAACCGTAACGGCTCGAATTTTTCAAGGAAAATTGCCTTCGCAATCCAAAAAAATGATTGATCCGTGATGGTCACTGGGTAAACTGTAATGTGGAAACGATAAGTTACTCCGAAACTCACAACGTTAGAAAAGGAGGGCAGTGATGTTAGATCCACCTTTCATGTACTGTCGAGAGTGTCGCTTGGTTGGTGCCGCTCTCTAGCAAATACGGCTTCAAATCTTTTTCACCTCCACGAAACGCCCGCGACAGGTTTTGTTGCGGGCGTTTGTCGTATTGGAGGTGCATTAAAGTCTCTTTGTGTTCAGGTCGTTCTTGCGACGGTGCAAGATTCTCATGATGATGTGGCGAGCCTTCGAGGATGAACTGTCATGGTTTGTCCCCAGTTCGTTTAATACCGTGGTTGCCGCGGTTGTTCGAATTTTCTCCACTCTCTTCATTCGCTGGATTCTCAGGGCGAACCAACCCAATCGTTCAAGGGCCAGACGTCCCAGTTTCACTAGTTTGCTTATTTATAAAACTCGATGGTCGTTGAGTCGGAAGGTGCCTATCGCAGTTGTATTGTTAGGACTACTTGGCACTCTTTGACCAAACTGTGCGGTTATGGTTAAGCAAAGCGTGACTGCTATTGCGAAGGGGACAGAAAAAAGCTATGCAAGCACGGATTTTTCTGAATTGATTGGAATTTTGTTGGAAAACAGGGTTTTCAGGCCAGTATGCGTATTCTCACTGCAATAATTTTCCTCGTTTTTTTGGTCGGGGGGTGTAAGCCGCTACAGGTGAACGGTTTGGCTGACCGGCTACAACCGTCCAATGATCGGGATTGGTACGTGGATCTGGCGATCTTGCCGACTGCGGAAATCCATGGCAACGAGATTACGGTGCGGAATATCCGTGATTGCATTTATGCCGCCGAGGGTAGCTTCGTGATCAATTACTACGATCGCAACTTTGATATTCGCCGGGTGCGGTCAGTGGATTTCATCGTCGTTCCGTTTCAGAACCAACCGTATATTGCCCATACAATGTTGAGTTTCGAACTGGACGACGGCGATTACATTAGCGTTTCCGCCGAGATTCGAACAGAAAAGGAAGAGAAGTATTCACCGATGCTGGGAATCAGTAACCAGTTCGAATTAATCTATGTCGTAGCCAGCGAGCGAGACCTGATTCGACTCCGAACCCGCCATCGAAATGCCGAAGTCTACATTTACCCGACGGCTGCCACGCCAGAACAATCGCAATCGCTGCTTTTGAGCGTTTTACAACGGGTGATTCAACTGAGTGAAAAACCGGAATTTTACCATACCCTGACGAATAACTGCACGACGAATATATTTGAACATGTGAAGCAGATTCAGCAGGAACAGTCGACAGCAAACGTACTTCAATACAGTTGGCAGATTTTGCTGCCGGGTTTTACGGACCGCTTAGCTTACGACAAAGGGCTTTTGAAAACGACCTTATCGTTCGCGGAGACAAAGCGTTCGGCACTTGTCAACGATCTTGCCGATATTCATTACGATGACCCGGAATTCTCGAGGAAAATCCGTGGGCGGCATCTGGCGTTGATTAACGGTGAAGATTCCAAAAATCGCATTTTAAGATAATCTCCATCGGTGTGCAGATCGTGCAATTTGAATCGCTCGATCGGTTTTAGCGGCTCGCTACCTTCGTTCCCTCAAGATTTGGTCGACAAGATCGCTAAAACACTCGGTCGTCAATCCCATCTTGGCTGAAACTCGCGCACAAAGTTGTTTCTCTTCGCTCGAAATCACGCCGTCAGAAGCCATCATCAGTATGAGCTCTCGCAACAACTCGATGCGCAACTCATGGGTCTCTGGAATGCTGATGGAAACGCCACGCGTCGCGATCCCCGCCATCGCCGTTTCAAACTCATCCGTAGAAATCCCCCATTGATCGGCATAGCTTACGAGGTGATGAATCTCTTCTTCCGTGAATTTTCCATCCACCGCGGCCATTTGAATCAAATTATGAAACAGGTTGATTTTTTCCATGTTACGATTTTAGCCGAATAATCGAATCCAGGAAGTAGAGCATTCCGCCAACGATTGAAACCAGTTTAAGATCATTGCTCAGGCTCGGCGAATGAAGTCGGCAGCATAACTGCGAATTTGTTTACCGTTGAGGACGTGCACCATTCTCAGACTTTGGATTGTCGAGTCACCGAACTGAGCCAATGGGACATGGATCCACGATTTTTTATATTGGGATGCCAGTTGATTCCAAGCTTGTCCCGGGAGTTGCGAACTCAACAGCGCAATTCGTGGTTGCTGACTATGTAAACAGGCAGCGGCCAACAGTCGTTCCTCAAGTGTATTGGTAAAGTTCAGCCGAGGATCGGTCCAAATATCTGGAATCATCATAGGTGGAAATAAGAACATGGCTCCACCGTAAGTGGCTAAACAAATTCCGGGACCGACCGGTTCATCTTCAAAACGGGTTGCGAAAAAAGCCAGTGTTGACTCGTTGTGATGCTCGGCGAACCAAGTCGTTCGCCAAGTGTAGTCCCGGGGATCGGCGGGCGAATCAAATAACATCACAGCCGCATCTAACGAGCCTCGATTCGGCGGAATATTTTTGACGTATATGCTTCCATCATACCAATGTCGCAACGTGTCTCGGATATCGATTCCATCCATGATGCTGGTGGTGAATTTCTCGGTACTGGCCATCTCGTCGCCGAGAGTTTTTCGCGCCTTATCAAAGACTGCCGAGCGGAAAGTCTCGATCATTTCGTCCTCGGGTGGCCAGCTACACTGCGAATGCGGGTTCCAACGTTGCGTCCATTCGTCTCGCTTTTGTTGATTCGGTTTGGGAACCAATTGGATGTTTGACCATATCGTAGGTGGCCCAGCCAGGCGATTCTTCATTTGACGAATCTCGCCATCGGGAAAATGGGCCTGTCCGATGCCCATCTTGACATAGCCGGATTCGGTCGCCTCAACATCCTCGTAAGGATATTCCTTGGCTGCTTGTAACACGTGCAAAGCATAGCTGTCGCCAGCCGTTTGTTTGGCTGCCGTGACGATCGAAATGAGCTCAGGCGTAAGCCGACAATCGATTAACGAAAGATTGCGAATGTATTTCAGACAGCTACGCAACAGATGCGGTGAAATTCTGCGGGCACGTTTTCCATAATCCTGCAAATACGATGCACGAGCGGATAGCAACAACTCTTTGATCCCATCAATCGAAAGATGCTCATCACTTAACAGGTTGGCCCGGGCCTGCTCATATAATCCTGTGATGAACGGCAATTCGTTCAACATGAAATAAAGTGAATTCGGGTCAACCGGAAAGTTGACCGGGGGCTCGACCGTCTCGTGCGCTGGAGGAGGCAACGCCCGATTATTAAATGCTTTTCGAATCCATGGCCAGTCAAGAATGCTGCATACAAATAAGACGTGTTGGAAATCGACGCACAATTCCCGGAGACTGTAAGCCATCGCATCGATTCGTTGCTTCCATTGATCTTCATCTGGAGGTCCCAATGAAGGCAACACGGCTGCTGAAAACTGAGCCAGAGACACACGTTTTAACGCATAAGCATCCGGCATCGGCTCGGAGTAAGGCTCAAAAACCGCCGTTTCCAAATCGATAAATCGACAGGCTATCCGCTCTTCCAAGGCAAGACGGATAGCGGCAATAATCGGCTGGCAGGGGTCAATGGGAACGTAGTTGGCCAGGGGTTCATCGACAAACCCAATGTCGTCAACCGAGTCATCGAATTCCTCCGATTCCATATCCTGGCGCTCATCCGATCGAAGATCGAATGATTCTTGACTTGAACGTTGCACGCGATCGCCGGCCATTGGCTGCACCTCTTTTTGTACGACGATACTCGGGATGGGAAGCCTTAGAATCGCTCGTTCGACACCTGCCTGAAATGAACAAGGCAACGGAATGGCCAGGCAATCAAAGCGTTCAGTCATCATCAATCGCCTGATCTGCCAGGCAAAGTCGCCGCTACCGTGAACCACCGGGACCACTGTCGCCCGTGAGCCCAACTGGAATACCAAATCGCTGTTGGTCATTAAATTGCACCGCTAAAAACTGTCATCGTCGTCATCATCGTCATCGATATCTGGATGCAAGGGATCTTCCGCATCAAAGAAGAAGTCGCCCAATCCCATAGGCAACACCTGCCCTCCTAACGTGCGCTGCCTGATTTCGGCTAACCGATCCAAATCGAGCGCTTCCTCTCCCAAACAAAATTCCAATGCCTCCCGCCAGATCTGATCCTCAGCAATCGGATGCCCGGGATCTTGTGCCAGTCGCTTAATTGCGTACCGTAATAAATTGATGCCGTCTCGAGGCGAAAAGTTCAACCTCAACTCATGCGATCGCTGCAGAAAATCAACGGTCATCGATAGGATTTCAGATTTACAAAACGGTAAGTGATATTGCAAGATCGCCAATTCATCGGCTCGATTTGGAAACGATAGACTCAGCGTCGGTTGCAGGCGACTCAAAATATAATCAGGGATTTCGTAGGTTGACTCGTCCTGATTCATCGTCACGGCACATCGAAAATCGTGATGTGCCTGGATCGTGATTCCAGCAACGATCGATTCGACATAGCGTCGGTGATCAAGCAACGGTGCGAGCGACGCCCAGGATTTCTCGTTCATACGGTTCCCTTCGTCGAGGATGCAAACACCCCCGTTGATCATGGCAGAAACCAGAGAAGAAGCATGGTAGGCGATCTTCCCACTCTCAGCCAATACAGGCGTGACCAACAAATCTTCCGGTCGCGTATCTGACGTGCATTGATAAATATACAGCGGTTTATCGATTCGCTGAGCAGCTGCCATCGCCAATGCCGTCTTTCCGATTCCCGGAGAACCAACGAGTCGCGGAGTGAGTGGCAGATCTCGTTCATTAACCACCAGCCAGCAAGCCAACAGATGCTTGAGCACCTCGGCCTGCCCGATCCACTGCGCGTCATTGTTCTGAGGTGGCGACAAGCTTAGACGCACGCCCTGAATTTCAATTGTTTGATGCATTTTTCGTCGTCCACTCCCCGAATCAATCCCGCCGTTAAACTTCAGAAACCACGTCCCATTCTGGATGACCCCAAAGCTTTATGAAGTCAATCGTCGACAATTTCTTTGAAATTGTAAACCTGAGCAACCCATAATTTGGCATCATTAAGGTTCGCTCGAATCGAGGAGCGTCAAGCGAGACTCAAACATGAAGTAAATTCAAGACCTCCCGAATGAGCAAGACACCCGATGAAGATTCCCAACCGAAGGACTCTAAATCGAACCGATGGTGACTTCTTTGCGGACCAAATCACGTGCGAGATTTTACGACGATTTCGTCACCGCTATCGCGCCCATACCCTCCGCCAATCGTACTCATTGGCTGCGAAATCGAGTTGACTTGTTTGCGAACAACTGCCTGAACTCGTCGTCAGTGAGCGACAGTTTCTCTAGCAATAGCCGCTGGGTCGTCGTCGGTGTGAAAACGGGATAGTCACTCGCAAAAAGAAACCGATGGATGCCGATCCGTCGCATTTGTTCTGAAAACGCTTGGCAATTCTCGGGCGAAGTCGGCGGCACTTCATCGACTCCCTCATCGCCGATGACGGCACCGGAAAGGTCGAAAAAAATTCTGGAATCGGAAAACGACGGATTCAACTCGCACAATTGTTCAAAGCCACTCAGGACATGGCGGGAGGAATCGTTGTATCCTCCCGCCGCGCCGAGATGCGCCAGATACAGTTCGACGTCAGGTGTCGGTTCCACGATCTCGCGCCAGAAACGAGTCGCTTCGGAAACATCGATTCCACCTCCCGCAAACAGATGCAACAATATGGGTACGTCGTGCGACTCCGCCCAAGTGAACACCGCCTGGATTTTCTCAATGTGACTTGCGTTGTTCGCGTCGAATCCACACGCTGGCAGGTGCAGTTTGAGACCCGTTAACTCGGAAACCTGTCGACATCGCTCCATTTCATGCCAGGCATGTTCACTCAGTGGATTCACTGAAAAGAAACCGACGAACTTGCCAGGCGACGATGCAACGCATTTCGCGATAAAGTCATTTTCCATCGCCACAAGTTTCCCTTCGTGCTCTTTGACCTCATCGATACGACGGAATCTCTCCATCGAATACAAATGCGCCATAGATACCAGGAAAGCCCCGCCCAAATCCACCTCACTCAGAAACAGGGAGGGATCGCTGTACTGTTCATCGTCGCGACTAAAACGCGTGCCAACCGACTTCCAATGAGCGATCAATGTCGGGCTGAGTACATGAACATGATGATCGTACAATGTCGTCTTCTGAACAGGTACCGGTTCTTGAGCGTTTCCGAAACCTGGCATGATGAGAAACGTTGCACATGTCAGCACCAGTCGGTTAAGTAGCTTCACTTCTTCTTCTCCCATTCCGAACTTCACTTGGTGTAACTGCCCGGCAAGGCCGCCATCTGAAACTATTTTTAACTAATTCCGATGCAAATTCAGCTCATTTACAATTGTGATACGTGAATTTTCCGAATGCGTAAAGCCCCTTGGATGAAGATCCCGTAACACATTTGGAAACGCACGATTGGCCCATTTCTTGGCCTAACGCAAGGGGCGCTTTTTAGCAGTTTGAGCACCATCGAGACAATGGATCGACAATCTCTTGCATTCCATTGGATTGGTTCATGAATGCCGCGATCTCGAATCCAATCGCCTGGAAAAGTGTGACGATACGGGCGGCAACCGAGCAGTTGAACGACTTTGATTCAGACACGTGTCACAGGATATCCGCGTAACTGTTCGAGATAAGCGTCCCGGTGAATTCTCAAGGCCACCCGTTGAAGCCCGGTGGCTTAGCGAGGGACATAAAAATCTGCACCGCCGAACCGAGGTTGACCTGGTTGAACCGGTTGGCCGGGACCAGGCAAACTGGGCTGGTACGCAAGTCGTCCTTGCAAGCCGGCAATCTTCTGCGCGACATCAGCCTGAAGATTGTTCGCCTGATAAGAGCGAACGTAGTTTTCCAGTGCCAATTGGTACTGACCCGCTTCTTCTCGCAGTTGACCCATCGCTTTCAACGCCCTTGGATTTTGGCTGTTGAGGGCTAAAGCATCGACCAGATACTGCATCGAGCGCGCTCGGTCACCGGTTTCCTTGGTCAGCCGCGCCAACTCAATCAACGGTTCTTCCGAGTAGGGGAAACGCGCCTGCCAGTTTCGCAATAAAGTAAACGCATCATTGCTGCGGCCCGCCTCCATCATTCTCACTGCCAGGCCACGATGCGATGGAATATGGTTGTTATCGAGCGCGATGGCCTGATTGTAAAGTTGCTCGGATTGCTGCAACCATTGCAGGTTATTCTGCTGTTGTCCAAGAAAATGATACGTCGCCGCCATATTATAGTAGGCGTCGGCGTTCTTCGGATTCGCCTGCACCGCCTTCTTGAAACTGTCGATAGCCGTTGCAAATTGACCCTGCTCGTAGAGGCGTCGCCCATGTACATTGTGACCGGTCGCTGCCACGTTACAGCCCACATGCACCCCCAGTCCGGCAACAATCAGAGAAACGAATGCAACGGCAACTCCGGCATCAGCGCAAATCTTTAGTATTTTCATAGCGTTGGCCAACAAAAAGCGAAAATAGTTTTGCTTTCATTGCCAGAACGATAGAAAAACAACAGTTGCCGAACAAGATCATTAATGAAAAAAGGGGCGCCAATCGGCAACCCCCAGATAATGCTTGCGTTCAACGTCAAGTTAGAATGGCAAGTCAAATTTCAGCCGCATTTCAGAGATTGACAGCATTCGTATCGAATTGCGGCCGGTCCTGATGGCTGAAGGCGTTAAACTCGCTTGCCGCGATTCGAGCTTCTTGCTTCGAATACCCCAATCCTCGAATGACTTCCAGAATTTCACTGCATGTCGGAAACATCCGACCGTTGCGGCGTTTGTATTCGTCAAGTGCTTGCATGAATTCGACTTCTTCAACTGAATAGTCGCGTTCGCATGTGGTCGGATCGATCTGCCGACGACGCTGGACCTTTCGACTCTCTTTGCCAACCATTGCGGCAACGCTGCCTGATCGTCGGTCATCGCTTTTGCGCCGGCCGGTTTCGTCAAGTTTAACAAGGGACTTTGTAGTGGAAAGTTTTTTAACTAGAGCTTTTTTCGCCATGATTTTGCCTGTTATCATTGTGAACAAAGGGGGATTTGTTAATCTGGCGGCAAGTCGGGTTTGAGCAGATTGCTCAGAGGTCGTGGTAACATAGGATGCTTAGTCAAACTTTGCAAATTAAATCGACAGAATTTATTGGGCAAAATGGAACGATCAGGCAAATTTTATGGTCGTGCAGGTTATATCGGCCACACGTCCCTCAAGGCTCACCTCGGCTAAGGCCCAACCATCGCGATTTAAGCGGATTAAGCCAAGTCCAAGAACGCCAGAGTGCGACGTCCCAAAGTGCTCAGCAAAATCGGCGCGTGCTTGGTGTCGGAAGAGCGTCGGTCGGAAAGTGGGCCTGTTGAGCGGGTGCCTGGGCATCCCCTTTCGAAGGAGAATCGATCCCGGTTTTGCCTGTTCGCATCACGCCTGATGAGAGGTAACTTGAGACGTGACTTATTGTGGTGCCAGTTTGCTTGCACGCCTCGCAACATCATCTCCAAGCAACGCCTCGGCCATACGGATGACTGTAGAATACGCAGATGCCGATGGTTTGAAACGCCTTATGGAGCCCGGGATGAGATGACTGTTGGGGGTTTATTTTCGAATTTGGAAGCGTATCATTCACGTCTCTACATTTAGCTTATTGCCGACGAGAGAAGCACAATGTCGCAGCTCGTATCGAATATTTCCGATTCCCGGTCCGAAGCTGGATTGCGCAAACTGTATGCTGAATCGTTGATACCCGCTGAAAAAAAACCGTTCTTAATCGATGCCAATGAATGCAGCGGCGCATTTCTTAAAGTGGAAAATAGCGGCTATATCTTGGATATCGCCTCGCAAATCGCATCACTGGGACTGGGTTTTAACGCTGGGGCATTGTTTGGAACGGCTCAATATTTGGAGAGCTGGCTGGGTCACACGGATACGGATACGGCAAGCTCGGTTCGAGTCGCGTTCGCTGAATTGCTCCAGCGCCAAGTTGGAAGCGATCAGTTTCAAATCCATCTTTGTTCGTCTGGGGCGGAAGCCATCGAGATCGGTTTGGGAGTATGTTTTGCTCACTTTGCCGGTCAACGTCGAAAAATTCTGGCTTTTGAAAAGTCGTTTCACGGCCGTATGCTGGTTGCACTCAGTTGCACCTGGAACAGGGCAAAACGAGAACCCTTCGCTTGGCCCCATTTCGCTACTGAGTTTGCTCCCTATCCTGAACTCTGGGGGGACGATATCACGTTGAGCCAGCCAACGACACATGATCAGGATTTAGAACGACAAGAACTTGAAATTCTATCGCTGATCGAGCATCAACTATTATCCAATCAATTCATGGCCGTGCTGATTGAACCGATGCAATGCGAGGGGGGCGAACGGTATTCCTCGGCCCGATTTCACCAGGGGCTGATTCAACTTTGTCGATCCTACGGGGTCCCCCTGATCTATGATGAAATTCAGACGGGGTTTGGATTGGGTAAAGATTTTTTTTGGCATCGCGGGTTCGGTCTCATTGATGGCCAAGGGAACGCCGAATTCCCAGACATTGTGATCGGCGCCAAAAAGGCTCAGTTGGGTGTTGTGATGACTCGTCTCCCATTGCCTGAAGGATTGGAAGAGCAATACCATTTCGCGTCGTTGGCTCGAGGTTATATTCAGGCGTCGGTGATCGACCAGTTTGCGGAGCAGATCGTAGAAATCGAAGCGATGGTTCGTGATCGACTCGATCAGCTCGTTCGATCATTTGCCGAACTGATTGTGCGGCCACGGGCAAATGGATTGAGTTTTGCGTTCGATTTTCATGACATTCAGACATGCAAACGTTTCATTGACGAACGATTTAGACATGGATTACTTTATTATCCGGCAGGCGAGCGAACGGCTCGTTTTCGTTTGAACATGAGCTTCCGTCAATCGGAAATTGAGTTTGCTTTTTCCAAAATACAGCAAGTGCTAAGCAAACTCAGCAACAAGAATCACGAATTCGAATCGCCGGAACTTCAGATCCCGTCGCCACAACGCTACGCAATGTTTCACACTGAGTTGATGCGAGCCAAACGATCGGCTCGGTCAACGGGCAACACTCCTTCATCGATGGCTTTGGACTTTTTGCAACAAGAATTGTCGATCATGGGGTTGCCGGAACATAGTCACGTTCAGTTGCTTGACCAATCGACCTACCTTAGCCTGCGGACCGAAATCGAAGCTATTCAACGGCGCGTTTATGAACCAGCTCGCCAGACACCCCTCGAAGAATTCGATCGATTGTTCGAGTCCGAACAGCCCTTGGCAATCGTCGTTTTGGACGGTCAAAAAATCCTTGGCATGGGGTTCGCGGGTAGACTGGGACTATTCCGGGAGGTCAGTGGAGTTGAGAACGACGCCTACGTGGATGATCCGAAAGCCTATTACATGCTTGATTTGACGGTCGATGAAGATTTTCGCGGCGGGTTGGGAAGATTACTTAAGCAAACCATGACGCTGTTGGCAACAGAGCAGGGGATAAGTGCGATTCACGGACGGAACCGCGACCGCTTGGCGGGAGGGATGTGGGCCATCAACCTTTCCCTGGGCAGTTTCACGACTCAGGTGTTGAAGGACAATTATCGAGACGATTCGCCATATCGGGACTGCCTGTATTATCGTTGCCCCACAATCTGGCAAACTCCGCCGCTCAACTTATCAAATGCGATTGACTGTCCGCTTGGACCTGATCAGTTAAATGACGACTTCTGCCGCCAACATTTGGGAGTGTTGATAAACAAGTTAACCCATTCCAATTTCATCACCGGCGACATGGCGAGGCAACTTCCTGAAGCCTTTGAGATTTTCGGAAAGCCGTTGCGACATGGCTATACCTCGAGCAGCCTGTCCGAAGCAGTCGACAAGATCGTGAAGGTGATTTGGTTGCGACGCAAGCCTCGTACAAAGCTCGTCGCCGTTCGAGGAAGCTTCTGGGGACAGGGAAGCTGTTTGACACGATCGTTATCGCAATTGGGGCGAGCCTTTTTTGACGTCGAATTTGTACCGCCACCTTCGGAAATCGGTGATCGCCGATTTATCGAACAAGTTGAATCGCTGCTTGACGATGATTGTTTGGCGTTATTTGTCGAACCCATCATGACGCAGACGATCGAACGGCTCGATGAAGCGACTTTGAGCGAATTGCTTAAACGCACGCGAGCGGTTGGCGTGCCGGTAATCTATAATGAAACAGCGGGTCAATTCTATCGCTACTCGTCCAACCAATTCAGCCCAAGCCACTGCCAAGGCTTGGAGCCCGAGGGTAGTGTCAGCTTCCTGGGGGGCCAAATGGCACTGGTGGGAGTGCACAAGGACTACTTCGCTGATGAGCCGTTAATGTTGATCAGCACGTGGGATGGCGATGCCTATTCGCTCGCTCGATTTGTTGAGGCCCAACGGCATGTGACGCAAAACTGCATTCCTCACCAACAGCTTGTCAAAGCTTTTTCGAAAAAGTTGTGCACTGCTCTGGACAACGCAAATGTCCGATACCATATTGAAAACGGGGTTGGCTGGGTTGAAGGGGATTTACCCAGCGAACTCAACCAGTCCGTTCAATATTCGACAACCGGCCGGGCGTTGATCTTGCCTACCTATTGGCAAATGCAATCGTATTTGAACGACTGCCATTTAAAATGAGCGTCCCGACAATTCGCTGAGTGTTCTAACGTGTTTTCTTTCTTCCTAGTTCTTCTCTCATCGTTTTATTCGAAGCAGCACCTGTGACTGATGTTGGATTCCCGATTTTGACCTTCTCTGCCGACGATTCGCCGAAGGTACGCGGTACACAACATGGCGAACAATTTCGTGAGGCGATTCATGAATTGGTTGAGATCCGGTCTGCGTTAATGCGTGAGAAGAATGCAACGCTTTCAGCCGCAACAATTTCCAGATTGGCACAGGAACAATGGTCAATGACCAGCCAGTATGACGGACTGCTGAGCGATGAACTGGAGGGCATCCGCAGGGGTGCCAATCTCTCGATTGAACAATTGGTAATTCTCAACAATTACACTGACTTCCGCGATATCCAGATCGACGATCAGGGATGTTCGATGGTCTATATCAACGATGGCAACCATTCGGTTGGTGGACAAACCTGGGATATGCACGGCTCGGCTAAGAATTTCGTTTGTTGCCTGGAAATTGCTGATTCGACAGGTCAAAGACTCGTCGTATTCAGCATCGTTGGCTGCGTCGGCATGATGGGATACACCTCCAATGGACTGATGATCGGCGTTAATAATATTAACACGATTGGGGCGCGAGCTGGTGTGATGTGGCCCGTCGTCGTCCGTCGCATGTTGCAGCAACCCACCGTGGAGGATGCGACGACCGTGTTGTGTGCAGCACCGGTGACCTCGGGGCATAACTACCTGATTGCTGACCGGGATTTTGGCGAGATGTGGGAGGTCATGCCCGACTTAAGCGAAAAGGTACTGGACTCTCGAACCGAGGCCGCAGGTAAAATCTATCACACCAACCACTGCCTGGGAGAACAGGCTTCACAGCGTGAACAAGTCATCACGCAAAATTCGACGACCTATATTCGGTTCGATTTACTGACGAAGAAAATCGGGGCGGTATCAACCCTTGACAATTTGTACGACTTGCTCAATGACCACGAGAACTATCCGCAAGCAATTTGCTCTAACTTTCAGACAAATTCACAGGACCCCTCGATCACCTGTGGTGGAGCCGTTGGTGATTTGCGCACTGGTCAAGTTAGAATGTGGCGGGGCGATCCGATTTACGATGACAATTTCATCTGCCACCGTTTCGACCTTGATGTTCGTAATGGGTAACCCTGATCCTCAGCTGACGCTATCTGAAAATCAACAATGAATGATCCTATGTTCGCTGATCGACCGTTTTTTATAACTTGGACGACTCAGTCGACGTCCAGCACCTTCGAGGTTGTTGCTGCTAGAGAGGACGAATTTGAACTCACCGACGGAAGTCTCGTGTATGACTTCCTTTCGACGAGTTTTCAAACGAGTTTTGGGCACAGCCATCCCCAGATCATTCAACGAATCGGACAACAACTGGGCGTGATGTCGATCGCATCCCCCAAAGCTGAGTTCTCGCTGAAGCGCGAAGTGAGTTTGCAACTGTTGAGTCTCCTCGGCTTTGAACAGGGGAAACTGTTTTACACCGTGAGTGGCGCTGAGTCTGTCGAGAACGCGTTAAAAATCGCTCGTCAAATCAAAGGGCGGAACAAAATCATGGCGCGACAACGCAGTTACCACGGTGCCTCGCTTGGTGCGTTATCGGTGACTGGGGACTGGAGAAACGCACCGCACTTCACCTGCGTGAATGAAACCGTCCGATTTCCCGAACCAGATCAGGACCCCAATTGCGAACAACTACGACAACTCTTCGAGCAGCATCGAGACGCGACCGCCGGTCTGATCATCGAGACAATCACCGGTGCCAATGGCGTCGTGATTCCTCCCGAATCGTGGTACGGGGGCGTCCAGAAATTGTGCCGCGAATACAACGTGTTCCTGATTCTGGATGAAGTCTTATGTGGATTTGGCCGAACGGGTAAGGCGTTTGCGTTTCAACATTATCCGGCCTTGCAGCCCGACATGGTTTGTATGTCAAAGGCGATCAGCGGTGGATACATCCCATTTGGAGCCGTTTGGACCTCTCAAGAAATCGCCAACTTTTATGCGCATCGAGTGTTTAGTTGTGGATTGACCAATTATGCTCATCCACTGGGCTTAGCGGCCACACAGGCCGTCGTTGAGATTTGGCAGGACCCGGATTTTCAAACCAATTTGGCGCGATGCGAACAATTGTTTTCCCTCAGGCTGAATCAACTTCAACAGGAAGTTCCCATGGTGACCCAAATTCGGCAAAAGGGGATGTTAGCAGCCATTGAGTTCGCTTGCGACGCGCCCACCTGGGAACTAGGGATGAAACATGGGATGCATCTTTTGGGTTCCGGAAACATGAATGTCCTGGCCCCACCGTTGACCACGACCCCTGAACGGCTGGAGTCCGCTTTGACTCGCTATTCTAAAATCGCGAAGGCGTGCAAACTCGCCTAATGCTTTGTCTACGCTAAAACGCGGCGTTGGAGTTCAGCCTTCAGGCTGTTTAAAACA
>JBGTDM010000053.1:0-13627 GCA_041748315.1 Pirellulaceae bacterium | reverse complement strand
GAACGGTCGCAACCCATTGAACCAATCCGAGAGTTTAACCCCGGACGGTTTGTCAACCAGCTCAGCGGCAGCACGTGGTGGAAGTCGTACGATCAACATGAACATGCCGATTATGGCCATCGGAACAACCACGGCCACTGGACCCTTTGCGAGGGCTCCAATACCCATGGCCGAGTACATCCCGAATATGATCCAACTATTAACCGGAAACGCGTTGTGAGTCAGTTTTAGTCCCTGATTCGTGCGCCGAAAGGTTCCATATACATAGAACAAAAGTGCCAACGTACTAAAGAAGATTAAAGCCGCATCCGGTGTTGCGGCTCGCGCGGAGACGATGAACATAAGACTCGTCGCCAGAATCATTGCTGACCATAAGTCGACACTTCGGCCAAACAGTCTTCCGGCCATCCCGGCCGTACAAACGACGGTCCCTATACCAAGCAATGCAGACCAAAACCTGGCTGCAAACTCGTTCATACCGAACATCGTGTAGGCACTACCAATTAGCCAGTACATGAGTGCCGGCTTCTGATGACGAAGTTCATCATTAAAAGTTGGAACAATCCAATTGCCTCGCTCCAACATTTCCAAGGCGCAGCCAGCGTTTCTCGGCTCATCGCGATCCCACAGCCTGGCACTACCCAGGTTTACGAAGAAAACAAATCCCGCAAGACTCGTAATCAAAAGCAGATGCATCCAAAACTGTCTCAACGGTCGCAACTCCCTTCGCGCCAGGATGGTTCTCGTAATTCAATTCAAGAATTTGTGCACATTTGTTTGTAAATCGCAATGCCGATTTGAATTCATTTCCCGATCCACAGCTAACAACCTCAACCATTCCGGCAAATGGCTTAGCACCTGGCGAAACGCGCTCGACGGAGTGATTGCGATCGGCAGTCTCGTCCTCGCCTGCTGACGCGCCGCTTTCAAAATCCCTGGCCGTAATGCAAGGCAATTAAGGCAATTTAGGCAGAATAAGGGAAATGTGCCTCAAAAACGCGTTAATTGGCTTGTTCCGAAATTTCTTTCGAGATATGCCGATTGAGCCGACTCTTTTAATGGGCGAAAGCTTTCAGAGTGTATTGCCTGCTTCCAAATTAACGATTGTTCCGACGGTCATGACGTGATTTCTATGAACTGCGGTTCCCCTAAAACTTGGATGTTTTGCACGTTGCTGAGTGTGGTGACCTCACTCGCACAAGTTCCAGAATCCGTTCATGCACAGAAAACGGTCAGAAGTCTTCCCGGCGGTGCCACAATCCAACGGAATCCGTTTGCCGAGTTACACAGCGAATCAAATTTGGATTCCGCGGTAAGCGTAACCAGCGAAACCGGATCGCCGACCTCGAACCAGAATGCCTCACAACTCACCTCGCAACATCCAACCCTAGACGAACAATCGACCCAACCGGGACACGCGACGCATGGCGCAGGTCAAGCGATTTTCGGAGGTGAGCCTTCTGGATTCGACGTTCAACGTTTCGGGACTTCCGGGCAATTGGCGATGGCCAACAAACCCGTTACTCAACATCAGCAAAGCGCAGGATTAAACGGTCAACCGGCGAGTATTCATTCGAATACGGTTGTCGCCACGAATTCCCTGGCAAGTCCCTCGACCGCTTATCCACTTGGTCGCCAGGCACACTTATACAGGTCCGAACCAAACGTCAGCCAACCCGCTCCAGTTTCTGGTGAAGCAAAATACCCGTTGCCACCACACGCATTGCCGAGCAAGCCTTTACAGACGAGCGATTGGCCGAGCAACTCTGAAGCGGCTTGGCGACCGAGTCAGCAGCAAGCTGATATCACTGGCCCATTTCCAGAATATCCGCTTTCTGAACCAGGCCGAATCCATGGTTACCCAAATCTTCATCATGCCGATACAACTGCATTCGGACAGAACTGGGAACGTGATCAATTTTGGAATCAGTTTGCAACGAGACACCCAGAGAGTGGTCGAATAGAGGGATACGAGACTTTGGGCGCCGTGGTTGCAAACGGTTTTGCGTACGGAAGAATCGAAATCGCGTTTTGGGAGCCACATTTCGGCAACAATGGGGGACTGGCGATATCTTCAGGCGCATTGACGGTCAATGAACCGTTCGATTTTGGATTTGAATTGACTCCTCGGTACGTGGTCGGTTTCGAGACAAACGCTGGCCCGGGGATCGAAATCAACTATTGGAAATTCAACGAATTTTCTGATGGATTGAACTTTCAAAGCGATGGTTTTTCAGTTGGCGAGATATCCGTTTTGGCCGGAGGAGCCGGTGGGGCTCGAACGTTGACGGCGTCGGCTCCAGGGGAACGACTGGAATCCAGGCATCAGATGAAGATACAATCGACGTCAGTCAATTTCTTTAAGGCACATCAAGCTCCCCTCTCTCGGCTAAGGGGGTTACTGGGGTTTCGTCACGTGGCGACAAAGCATGATTTGATTGCCAGTCGCAATGACGGAGCGGGGTTGTTTGGCAACACCAACTTTAATGGAGGAGGTCCAACGGTCGGGATCGACTATTTCCGACCGATTGGCCATACTCGATTGTATGCGTTTGGTGGTTTGGGGATGTCGCTCTTATTCGGGCATCACGATCAAACGATTATCGAATCTGGCGTCGTCACATTTCGCGAGACAGCCACCGACCATCCGCTGGCGATTTTCGATTTGCACTTGGGGGTCGAGTGGCGGAGGAAGCTCTCACGGTGCAATTCGGTGTTGATTCGAAGCGTATTTGAATCGCAGCATTGGATTGGAGGCGCAACCTCAGTGGATCCAAACTCGGACTTCGGGCTATACGGATTTGTATTTTCGGCCGGAATTACCCGCTAGAATTGGCCGCAGGTAACATTGACTTGACCGCCTGAGTGGAATTAAATCTCGCGATTCAACGGGCCAAGGCTCCACTTCGGCGCGACTGCCATCAAGATTTGGCGGCCCGTCGCAACGCCACCGATACCTCGTCGAACACTGGGGCACGGCACGCCAGGATCTTAAAAAAAATGGCGGAAGTGCATGGGAATCGAACCCACCGACCGCATGCTTCCATACGGCCCAACGGTTTTGAAGACCGCGCCGGGCACCAGCCCTGGTTCCACTTCCGCATCAAAATAAGTGTTTCAATTAATATACTTTAGTTCCCCGACCGATTCCACCCGCTACGGAATTTCATTTCGCCTTTGCTGCTATGGTGGAAACGTTATTTCGACGGCAACCCCGCTGTGAATTTTCTCGATCATCGAACTAGCGAGTGAATTCCCGTGCTGCCAGAAAACGATTTCAGGCGTCTGCATCGCTTCTTCATGTTCCGCGAAGATTCGAGCCCGAGGCACCCGAAATATGTCGCATGTGGCAGCGAATCAAAAAAGCGAATGACGTTGGATGAAAGATGGCGAAACCTCGGGAGTGACTCCCCCGGAAACTTTGGCTGGAAACGTTGCGGGAACGATTTTGGAGGCCTTGCTGCCTGCAAAAGCCCTCTCATTATTGTATCATGTGAATTTCAGCGGCCAGTCTCGTCGGCCGGAGTATCAAAAATAAGTAGCGTAACCAATTGATCGAGGAGACACCATTATGCGAGCATCCATCAATCGGCGATCTTTTTTGACAACATCGACTGCGCTGGCGCTTCCAGCGATCTTTCCAACAACCTCTTGGCAGTTCGGAGGGCGGCGGAGTCCAAACGACCGTGTGGCCGTCGCCATGATCGGATGTGGAAAAATGGCGCGCGACTATCACGTACCCGAACTCCTTCGACAGCCCGATGTGCAATTGGTAGCGGTATGCGAGGTCGATCTGACGCGGCGCGAGTATTTCCAAAAACTCGTCAATGAATATTACACCGACGACAAACGCGACTTTAAAGGTTGCGATTCATATTTTGATTTTCGCGAGGTCTTGGCGCGAACAGACATCGACGCGGTTTGCATTTCGACGCCGGATCATTGGCATGCAATTCCGATCATCGAGGCTTGCAAGGCAGGTAAGGACGTCTACTGTGAAAAGCCTCTGACGCTGACCATCCGAGAGGCACAGCTTTGTGTTGAAGCAGCTCGCAAATATGAATGTATTGTCCAGACCGGCAGTCAACAACGCTCGAATGTGTTTGGCCAGTTTCGCGAAGCGGTTGAGATCATCCGAAGCGGGCGTTTAGGAAAAATCCAATCCGTGACGGTTGGGGTCGGTGGACCCAGTAAACCTTGTGATTTGCAGGAAGAGGAGATGGAAAAAGGTCTCGAGTGGGATTTGTGGTTGGGGCAAGCCCCACGAAGGCCTTATAACTCGATCCTCAGCCCGCGAGGAATGCACAGTCATTTTCCGAACTGGCGCAGCTACACCGAGTACTCCGGGGGAGGTCACACCGATATGGGCGCGCATTTCTACGACATCGCACAATGGGCTTTGGATCGCGATCATTCGGGACCGGTTGAGATTCAACCCTCGAGCGAGCCCGAATCGGGTCGAGGTGTCAAATACATTTATGACGATGGCGTCGAGATGATCCACGGCGGTCCCAGCGGCTGCGTGTTTGTCGGTGAGAATGGGAAACTTCACATCGATCGAGGCGTCTTGATCAGCGACCCGGAAGAGATTGTCCGAACTCCGCTCGCGGACGATGAAGTTCACTTGCCGAAGTCGCCGGGGCATCATCGAAACTGGCTCGATTGTATCTCCAGTCGCGAGTTACCAATCGCCGACGTGGAAATCGGCGCGCGGACCGTCACGATTGCTCATCTTGGAAATTTGAGCTATTGGCACGAGCGCGGCTTCAAGTGGGATCCCGAGACCTGGACCTTTGTCGATTCGGCGGACAATCAATGGCTCGACCGAGAACGCCGCGATCCTTGGCAGTTACCAAGTCTTTAGGCTTAGTCCCGGGATATCGATCCACGAGGAAATTTTACGCATACGAGGGGTGAGAATACCGCATGACTACGGGAAGACCTGAAATGATGCAGGAGGCGATCAACCTGTCCCTCGAAGGCATGGCGGACAATGAAGGGGGGCCCTTCGGAGCTGTAATCGTGTTCGAAGAAAAGATCGTCGCACGTGGCTGGAATCAAGTCACGTCAACACTCGATCCAACGGCACATGCCGAAGTTGTCGCGATTCGAACTGCTTGTAAAACCTTGCAACGATTTCAATTATCGGGTTGCGATATCTATTGTAGTTGCGAGCCTTGTCCGATGTGTTTGTCGGCAATCTACTGGGCTCGACTCGATCGAGTTTTTTACGCGGCAAGCAGCACTGACGCGGCAGAGGCTGGCTTCGACGATCTTAATTTTTATTGCGAGCTACGAAAGCCTTGTCACGAGCGGTCGGTTTTCATGCAACAATTATTGCGGCATAAGGCCCAGGCAGTTTTGGAAGCATGGTCCAATACAACCGACCGAATTCGCTACTAATGTGCTGTCCAAGCTAAGAAGTAAAGTTGGAGTTCAGCCTTCAGGCTGTTTAAAACAAGCTGAAGCTTGAACTCCAACGAAACACAGGTGACGTCGGTCTCGAAAATACCATCGAGGTTGCAAAAAAACAAGCTGAAGCTTGAACTCCAACTGACAAATCAAGCGTGGAAATAGCACTAGTTGCCGGATGAAGGCTTGACGTCAGTTTGGATACAATAAATGCGCGCTGAGGTGCGAATTAACAATCGATCTCCAACAACGGCAGGAGTTGCCATACCCATATCGTCATCGGCCAGTTCGTTCGTATGTAGCAGCTCGAATTCGTCACCAGCCTTAATTACAAACGTGACGCCATCTTCATTGAGGCAAAAAATCTTGCCGTCATAGGCCCAGGGAGATGATGTGAATGCCCGGCCATTTGGCAATCGTTGAACGCCGTAGATTTCGCGGCCATCGCGTGAATCGAAACAGGCAATCAATCCCCGATCATGAAGCACGTACATTCGATGGTCGTAAACCAACGTCGAAGGATTGTATGGTGCCCCTTGTGGCTGGCTCCAAACGATGAAGTCATTAGAAGTCGACTCGGCCGAAAGCGAAATATCGCCGGATGCACCCGGTCGAATGGCATAGATCGGTCGTTGCGGATCCATGACATATCCTGAACTGAGATAGAGTAACCCATTGGATTCAAATGGCGTCGCAATCGTGATGCTCGACATTCCCTTGACCGACCATAACAAGTTAGCATCGAGATCGTAGGACCTCGTGAGCCCTGTTCCCGGCGTCACGAGCTCAGTGCGAAGCTGGTTCTGCCAGACGAAAGGTGTTGACCAGTTACTTTTCTCATCGCGCGGAATTTGCCAGGCAACCTCCCCGGTTTTTGCGTCCAGCGCCAACAGATAGGACTCTTCTTCGTTGTCATTGACCAGAATGAGTCGACCGTCGTGTAGCACAGGCGATGACGCCGTCCCCCAGCCATGTCGTGTCATCTGGGGCTTGATCGCATGGCGCCATAGCTCCTGACCATCCACACTGAAACAGAAGACTCCGACGTTTCCAAAGTAGCAATAAACTCGTTCCCCATCGGTCACGGGAGTTTCGGAAGCGTAACTGCTCTTAAGATGGATGGTGGTTTCGGGTTTGCCTTCGTGAACTAGATTTTCCCATTGAACCTCACCGGTTTTCAGACTTAGGCAAAGAACTTTCCAGTAGTGAACTGCGTCAGCGATCTGGGGGCGCTCACCACCCAAATAAAGCCCCTTCCTGGGTTCTTCCGTTTCTCCAGAATTGATCACCGTGGTCAGAAAAACTCGGTCCCCCCAAACTACGGGTGACGACCAGCCACGACCGGGGATCTCTCGCTTCAAAGCAAAATTGGTTGTCGCGGACCAATGGTCCGGCGCGTTGGTTTCCGAAGCGACACCGGTTGCGTCTGCCCCGCGAAATTGCGGCCAGTTTGTCTGCCCGCTAGCGATTGAATCGAGTGACACGCCCACGGTAATTGACAAGCAGACAATTAGGAGCGCCCGCATTTTAATCCAACGCATGGTGTATTCTCCATCGGTAAAATTGCACTCGATTGTCATGTCAGCTTGGAGTCGGGTCAAGCAGGTCGAATGCCTCAACCGCTTGGTCATTCGGGAAATCAGCCATCGAGTTGAAATGAAATGATCAGACCAAGGGAGCGTCATTTCCCAGCACCCTTGAGCATCTGGCATTTTGCGGTCGATCAATTAAGATGGTTGAAGTTCGTCGGATTCAATTTCAATATTCCCCAATAATTGTCAGATTTAGGAAGTGAGGTTTCCCATGGTTGAACGGCGCACGTTTTTGGCCACGGCCGTTGCGAATGCATTAATTGTGCCTGGTTTGGCGAAGCCGTATTTCAAATGTAACCGTTCGGAAGCCGAGCGGGCGTTTGGCTCGCGCTTCAGTGATCGCCACAGTGATGATGAATCGCGATTTAAAAAGGCTGTAAAAATCGGGATGGTGCAAATCGAGGGGGACCTCGACGCCAAGTTTCAAATCTTAAAACAACTCGGGTTTGATGGCGTAGAGCTTGACAGCCCAGGGGGTCCCGCAGCCGACCAAGTCCGCGCCGCAGTGGAAAGCTCCGGACTTGAAGTCCATGGAGTCGTTGATTCGATTCACTGGAATAAGACTTTATCACATCCAGATGAAGCGATACGCGAAGAGGGGCTCGCAGGATTGAAGACCGCGATCAAGGATTCCAAAGCGTACGGAGGAACGAGTGTGTTATTGGTTCCTGGAAAGGTCGATGATTCGACGACTTACGAACAATGTTGGGAACGTTCGATTCCGCAAATACGGAAAGCCCTTCCATTGGCCGAGGAATTGGAGATCGACATTCTGCTGGAAAACGTTTGGAATAATTTTCTCACGGATCCAGATGAAACAGCCAAATACATTGACGAATTGGAAAGCGACCGTGTCGGAGCTTATTATGATGTCGGCAATAGTGTTCGGTATGCCAACCCGGTGACCTGGATTCGTACGTTGAACAGGCGGATCAAAAAGTTGGATATTAAGGAATTTGATTTGGAGTTGGCGCGGAACAATGTCTGGGATGGTTTTAAGGCCGAACTGCTCGAAGGCTCAACGGGTTGGTATGACGTGATTCGCGAGCTTAAAAAGCTTGACTTCCGTGGTTGGGGGACGGCTGAGATTCCTGGCGGAGGACGAGAGCGGTTGGCCGAGATTGCTGCGCGCATGGATCGCATTTTCTCGATGTAGCGTCGTGAGGAGTATGTCGAATCGCATTTAGGGGAGACGCGTTCGCAAGCCTGCAGATGAAAGCTGAACCGATCGAAAGGCGAAACCGACGTTGGTGGATGCATGTAATGATCCTACCCGTCGCATTGTTGTTTGCGTTGCCGATTTTCGTAATGTTGTCGTCATCGCTAAAGACATCGATCGAACTTGCATCGAATCCGTACGCATTGTTTCCATCGGAGCTTCGCTGGGAAAATTACCCTTCGGCACTGAGTCATATTCCGTACTGGCAGTATTTATTTAATTCGCTATTTTTGTCTGTCGGTTGTGTGATTGGCTCGACGCTTTCGTGCTCATTGGTGGCGTGGTCTTTGTCGCGCGTTCGTTGGACGGGGCGTCGCTGGCTGTTTCCGCTGGTGATTGGAACGATGTTGCTGCCTTGGCAAATCACGATGGTTCCTAAATTTGTATTGTTGAGCCAACTAGGTTTGTACAACTCGATGTGGGCGTTGATTTTGCCAACGTTTCTGGGGAATGCATTCTATATTTTTCTCTTGCGGCAATTTTTTATATCGTTGCCAGAGGAGTTGCTCGAAGCGGGTCGCATGGATGGGTTGGGACAATGGGGCTTGTTTTGGCGAATCGGATTACCGTTATCGAAACCTGCAATCGTCACGGTCGCGTTGTTTCAGTTTGTGGAGGCTTGGAACGACTTCGGGGGTCCTTTGCTCTATCTCAACGATCCGGATAAATTTCCACTTGCCTATGGTCTGGAACGCTTTGTCGGTTCCTATAGCGATCAGACTCACTTATTGATGGCGGCGGCGGTTGTATTCACGATTCCGATGGTCGTGTTGTTTTTCTTGGCACAGCGTCTGTTCATTCAGGGCATCGCGACTTCGGGAATCAAGGAATAGACCTGGACCCTAGCCCTACAGCGCAAAGCATGTACGTCAGCCTTTCCAGGCTGACGCTGTTTACCTGGTTTGTGCCAAACCGAGAGGATTGGGTCAGCCTGGAAAGGGTGGTTGTTCATCGATAAATCGCTTCGCGATCGATGACATTCATGGCTTGCCGAACGGATTGGATGTATCGTCCAGGTTCGGATTCAAACTTGGCTCGGGAATCCAGATTGCCAAACAGAACGATAATTTTCGGTCCTTCATTCCCCCCAAAAAAGGCACCGAATTTTCGTTTCCCCTCAATCAATTCGCCGGTCTCCTGATAGATAACCGGATCGAATCCAGCTAACAATGGGCTATACGCGTCGGGTGCCATGCGGAACAGATCACGGTTTTCTTTCGACGAAAAAAGATACGTCTTACCACGATGAACGCACCCCCAACTTTGATCCCCCATAACCCATTTTTCCTGATTAATCAACGTTACGGGGCAGTGCCCATCCAGAGCGATCTTGCGCGAACCATGAGATGTGGCCAGGGGGTTGGTGGTCGTGTGTTGAGACTGGACTGAACGACTTGCGATTGACATGTTCGCCTGGCTGGAACCCTTCGATGAATCGATAAATGTTTCATCATCATGCGAAACTTGATCGTGAACGTGTTGCTGGTGCTGGGCTCCCGCAGGTTCAAGCCGATGCTCAACATTGGAATATTGGTTGGCTATTTCGGTTAGCGGCTGGCTTTGCGGGAGTTCGATGTTTCTTCGAATGTCAGCTTGACCGCTTGCCATTGGAACTTCGGCGGTGTTGGTGCCACCGGCCACTGGGCGGTGTTCATTGATGCGCGATGAAAATTGATTGAAAGGGCCTCCGTCGGCAAGTTGTCCTCCACCATTCAATTCGTATTGAACTTTTGCGACCTGTTCATCAAGACTGATTTCGTAACGATTTTTTCGATCGCCACGTTGCTGTTCAGCATTTGTTTTTGCGTCGGCGTATTGTTCATTAAGTTGCGCGATCAGGCTGTTGGGAGTCCGTTTCAACGAACCATACCCTTGCACCATTTTGACGAACGCGGCTGCGTCGCGCGGGCTGCTTCGTTTACTCAATTGCATTCCATCCGGCGTAATGACAACATCGGCGGGTATACTGGCAACTTGATATTGCCTTGCCAAGTCGCCTCGTTGATCAACATTGATTTTTACAGCGATCACGTTGGCCTGAATCGCCTCGGCAACATCGGGCCTGGAAAATACGAAAGTGTCCAGGTTTTTGCATGGTTGACACCACGTCGCCCAGAAGTGAAGCATAATGACCTTATCCTGTTCCTTGGCAATCAGCGTTGCAGCTTCCAGATCATCCAACCAGATGACTCCCGAATCGGGGGATTGCGAGTTCCCGTGCTGTGCGTGTGCCATTACCAAAATGGTAAGCATGAGCACGAAAAATCGGTTTTTTATCGGCCAATAGAAGGACATGGCAACCTACCGTGTTTCAAGTCAATTTTTGGATTCTGGAGGAGGGATTCCCGCGAGGGAACAAGGCACCTCATTCGTCTTATCGGCCATCTGATCGTAGTGATTGAGCAAAAAAGGGGGACTATTTCGATTAGTGGCTTTGGGCAAAAAAATGGGGAGGTTTGATGTTAATTTTGGCAAAATAGCTTAATTTTGAATGAACTTGTCTGGATTTGTGCTTGACAGAGTCGCATCCATCGGTAAAACTTCGCGTAGAAATATCGTCACATAAGCAAAAGCTTTGTCTTCGAAATTTTATTTGGCTTCCTCGTTTACAGACCATAATTCGCGGCGATTAGTGTGACTATCGCGGAATCAAGTTTGAATCGGTCGAGGGGGGTGGTTTTGCGACTCTTTGATCAAACCACCTGGTTTCACACGAATTTCGGTGTTCGGTCAGCCTAGACACCGATGGCACGTATGGTGAACGCCTGATGAAGTTATCGAACTAATTCAATCTCCTGCAACGGTAAGGCTAACGATGTTGATCGTCGCCTGTAAGGAAAACTGCAGTAGTTTGACAAACAAACTTGTGAGAATTGGAACGCTGCCGTGTCTGGTAGCAGTTATGGCGACAAGGTAAGCCAAGCAATTCCGGCATGGAACCGTCTTTGACAGTTTGCAATGCATTGACCTTGCGTTGAGTCGTAGCCCAAGGCCTGATTACAATTGTTCGGGGTTGCATGATTCCGGTTCTAGGAACCTTTGATCTTGGAAGTATCAAAACAAAATTTAAGCCAGCGCTAATGTAATCGCTCGTTCGCGGTCCCTTCCCAGGGTAACCAATGCACCAGACAACTCGACTTTTTGAGTTCGGGTTACATCCAGAATTGGCAATGTGTAGTTTACATTGTCGCGTTTATCTTTGGTTTGGCTTTGGACGCTGTAGTTCAGTATGGAGCCCATGGTGTTTACGAACCGATTAGGTCAAATCCAATTGACGACTCGTTTCATCGACACTTCAAGAGGCATAGGAACTCAATCAACGTACAGCTTACAACTGCGAGGTCGCTGGGAAAACCATTCAAAACATTAGGCGATCGACAATTCTAATTGGGTTCAATTCAAGACCCGATCATCACAAAAGGAAATTTTATGGCAAAGAAACGCCCACGGACAAATCCCTCAAGTGGACGTTCAAGTTCTGGACGGAACAATAACGGAAGGCCGAGTGGAAATCGCCGTCGAGGTGGCGGTAGTGGAGGTGGCGGCGGCAACAGTGGAGGTGGTGGAGGTGGCGGTAATTTCCGAAGCGGAAATCGCCCACGCAAGCCAGCAGCCAACGACGATGTCGCGGATGTTGGTGACGTTGCGTTGGTCGAAGGCATTGGCCTTCTGGAAATGCACCCCAACGGTTACGGGTTTCTCCGAAGTCCATCCAACACTTACTCGCGTGAACGAACCGACCCGTTCGTACCCGGAACGATGATCGAGAAGTTTGGACTTCGTCCCGGGGTCATGATCCGAGGCATGGTCCAGCCAGCTCGACGGCAACAAGGTCCGCGGTTACGGGAAATCATGGACGTCGACGGCATCGCGCCTGAAGAATACGCCAACGTCCCATTCTTCGAGGATAAAACTCCGGTCAATCCCAGCTCCTGGTACAAACTTGAAACAGGACCCGAACCACTGACGACACGTGTGATCGATCTACTGGCACCATTGGGGAAAGGACAACGTGCCTTGATTGTTGCTCCGCCTCGAAGCGGAAAGACCGTGTTGCTTCAACACATCAGCTATGGGGTTTCCACCAATTATCCGGACACCAAACTCATTGTTTTGCTGGTTGACGAGCGACCCGAGGAAGTTACCGATATGCGACGGAACGTTAACGGTGAAGTCGTTGCCAGTAGTCTGGACGAAGACATCGAAAGCCATGTACGCATTTCACAATTGGTGATCGAGCGGTGCAAACGATTGGCCGAAATGGGCAAAGACGTTTTTTTGCTACTTGATTCAATCACGCGATTGGCGCGAGCTTTTAATAAATGGGTTGGCAACTCCGGTGCGACAATGTCCGGAGGCGTTAATATCAAGGCAATGGACATTCCCAAAAAATTGTTCGCCACGGCCCGAGCTTTTGAGGAAGGTGGATCACTGACGATCGCTGGAACCGCCCTGATCGAAACCAACAGTCGTATGGATGATCTAATTTTTCAAGAATTTAAAGGCACCGGTAACATGGAGTTGGTGCTCGACCGAAAACTCGCTGAGCGACGAGTCTGGCCAGCCATTGATATCACGCAATCCGGTACTCGACGCGAAGAACTCTTGCTCGATGAGCCAACCCATCATGCCGTTACCATGTTGCGGCGAACGCTTACCTCAATGCATCATGTTGAGGCGATGGAACAACTGACCAAACAACTGTCGCGATTCAAAACCAACGAGGAATTCATTAAGTTGATCAGCGGCCAAATGGCAAAGAACTAAGGCGCTGCTTTTTTTAATTGATCCGCGTCGTTATTGATGATTCAACGAATCCGCGTCGGTTCTCCGAGTTAACTGCACACGAAAGCGGTACGGACGCTCGACTTCAACTCCTTTTCGGTTAGCTTCATGAAGGCTAGCCGTTTTTAGGCCGGCAAAATGTGTTCCACCGTGGCGTCTTCGCGGGTTCGACCATCGGCTACGAACTCGAACTGAACCCAGAATCGCCGTTGCGAGTCGTTTTGAATGTGCTAAGATGTCGATCGAAATAATCGGTTGCAAAATTCGCAATCTCAACTTCGATCTTCTAAAATGGAGGGTAAGCGAATGGCTAGCGGCTTCATTGGAAATGAAGTGCCGGGTAACCGGTTGCGGGTTCGAGTCCCGTGCCCTCCGCTGGGTCCTACAGGGGTTTTTAAAATCTCGTGAGTCCCAGAAATGTCGTCAGTGACAAAAAAGTGACACAGAAGTGACATCAACGGGAGTGAAATCGGCCTAGCCCGCATTTCTCACATGGAAAGCGTCGAGAGGGGCCATCTGCCGCTGGGGACAGCGGCAGCTACAGTAGGTCGGCCTGTCCTCAGGCCGACACATCCTCAGGCCGACACTTTGACCTGAACGCACCGTTCCCCACTACACT
>JBGTDM010000052.1:0-3720 GCA_041748315.1 Pirellulaceae bacterium | reverse complement strand
GGTCCGGCGCGGAAATTCGGACATGCCCCTCAGGTGGCATGACGCTCAGATGGACGTTTTTAATGTCTTTCAAAACTACGTCGGCATTGAAATCGCCCAGGCTGATCTGTTGCATCAGTATTCCTCCTGCGCGAGCAATACTGCAAAGATCTGTTCAGCTTTATCGTCATTGCCAAGCAACTGAAACACGGCATCGTAAACGATGGCTTCTTTCGCCTGAACGCCTTTCCAGCTGTGCGGGCGGACCTGCCGAACGCGTTCGTCAATCCGCAGGGTCAATTCGATAACCGAATCGACACTCGCGACATAGTCTGAGCTGGACTCCGCGACGTTGCCTAGTGAACTATTGTCGCTGGGTGAATGGCTGAGTATCCGCTGAAGCATGTTGTAGATCGCCAGTTTGCCTTTGGAATTCAAGCCGGGAGGAGCCTCAGAAACTCCACCGACCTCAACCCGCTTGGCTAACTCACCTATACGTTTAAGATACTCTTCGTAGCCGATTGCTTTTGATTTTCGCAGCGCAATTACCTCGTCCAGCAACTTCGACATTTTCTCGTAGTACGCCGGGTCGTTCAGCTGCTCCTTGATGATCTTGCTGCGAACATTGTTTTCGATTGTCTCGGCAATCGCATTCTCCCGTTAATGTCGTCGAAACCTTCGCAATCGGCAGAAACTGCACATACGCTGAATAGTCTGAGCAGAAGCAAGGAGACTGGAGCTTGTCCGATAGAATTCAATAGAAAATGCCGTAAAAAACGGGGTTTGGGGCCGAGCATTGCCAGCTCTCGCATTTCAACTGTCCGAGAGAAGTTTAGAGAAAACCCCTTGGGAACAGGCGTTTTAACACATCGAGAGAGGCATCGCCGTCTCGATGTGTCCGAGAGGAAATGAGAGGCTTCAGGTGAAAGCATCAGGCTCCCTCCTGGCAAGTGGGGCCAGGGAAATAGCGCGTCCAGCGGTTCTCCCCTTCGCTGTGGACACGACCTTCTTCCTGAAGCTCCAGCAATAGACGACGAAGCGTTTTGCGTTCGAGCGTCGGCATTTCCTCGTGAAGATCACCGATCAACCGACCATCCAAGCGGAAGCCTTTTAGAATACCCTCGACTTGCTCTTTGCGTTGTTCGCGTTCGCGCAGCCGATTGTAACTCGCTTCCCGATTATGAAATCGATAGTAAATACGTGGCAAGATGTAACGCCCACCACCAATTCGCTCAATCAGTCCCCTAGAAAGTAGATTATCGACCCGCTGCTCAAGACTGTTCGAAAGCGTTTGCTCACTGGCAATCTGGCTCAGCGCCAGCCAATCGTCTGTTCCCAGTTCGTCCAGCTTTGCCGGAACATACGTCCCAAGAAATCGGCGTCCGTCGGGATGTTCGACGACATCAAAATGGACAGGGATTTTCAAACGGTCCAAAACCGTTTTTCGCACCTCTTCGGGCTGAGCGAATGCCGTGGTGCCACTGACCTGTCGTGGACGTCGGTCGGTCACGCCAAAAACGATCCGTCCACCACCTTCGTTCGCAAGTGCGACGCAGTACTTTGTCAGCTCATCCGTTCCAAACTTGCTTTGAGCCTTCTTGAACTCCAGGTTTTCACCTTCGGGTTCTTTCAGCAGGCGTTCCAGTTCAGCCACGGACATCATGATGCCGGTCCTCCTGAAACAAGCCTCGTCTTTCCGGTGAGCAGTTCCTGCATCATGCCGGCTTTGATCTGGCGGGCCTTTAGGATCTTCGCCTCGATCGCCACGATCTCCTCGTCCATGTCCGAAAGGACGGTGGCGATTGCGGTTTGCTCTCGTTTGGTTGGTATGGCAATAACGACCGACCCCAACAGTTTAGTATTGAGTGATGCCATCGTTTGCCCGACAGCAATGGCGTACATACGATTCTTAAACGCGTCTGTGTGGAAATGAAAGCTTAGGTAGGATGAGTCAATCCGTCTGGCATCTGGACGCAGACGTAATAGTCGACCAGAAAACAACCAGCCAGCTTCTGATTGTGTTACCAGGGCGTTACGATCAACAGATCCAACACGACTAAAAACGACGTCCCCTTTTTGAAGGACATATATAGCGAGTCGCTTTCTATCCGCATCAGACACCATCGGCAGATTTTGACGCGTGATACTTCGCTCACCCAAGTGCTCGACAGTTATGATCGGTGTTCCATCATCGACGTAGTCTTTCTGGTGCAAGGCTGAACCGAATGGTCCTGTCTTGACGTCAGCAATTTGAGATATCGGGGCAAAGCTCCAATCTTTGGGTAAAAGTCCAACCTCCGTTTCTTGCATAGTCGCAGAGTCAAAACCCGGTAGTCGTTTTTTGCCGGTGAGCAATTGCTGCATGGCGGCTTGTTTGAGGTGGCGTTTCTTGGCGAGCAGCCGCTCCAGCGATTCGACCAGAGAGTCCGCATCCCCCAACGCCTCCGCGATCGCTTCCTGCTCGGCGAGCGTGGGTGGAAGAGGAACCTTGAACTCTGCGATCAATTCCGTGTTTAGATTTGGCTGTCCATTTCCGGTTGCAACGACGTCGCGAAGATACTCTGTCTTAGTGTTGATGTAATGCACCAAATAGCGATTGGAAACACGCTTCGATAGACCAAGCAGCGCGGCAATTCCGTCATTCGCACAACAAGTAATGCCCAAAATTTTCGCGACTCCAAGCGTAGCACCACTATTCGCGATGATTAACGTTTCAGGATACAACGTTCGACTTCTCAATGCACCTTCTTCGGTCAACTTCGCCGACGTAGTGGAAACGACCATTTGCGCATTCGGAATGTTCGTTAGCCCGGCAACTGTCAACCAAGGAATGAACGAGCCGTTAAAAAAGCGAGGATCCCCAGCCGGCCGTGGTGAGCCGCCACGAACGGGCGAAGAAATATCGCCAATCTTCGTTACCTCCCAATCCTCAGGAAGCAATCCGAGTTCCGTTTGCTTGTAGCCCGGTTGGATCGAGTAACCGATTTGTTTTTCGTTCACAACGTCGGGTGTTGGCAATTCTTTCACAGTCATACCGGGAACCCCATTCGCTGCAGGTGCTTGCTGACGCGGTTCTCAAATTCAGTGGCTCGCTGCACCAATTGCGGCATCGGGGTTTCGTATCGCTCAGCCAGCTCCTTCAAGCGACCGGCCAGCGATTGGCTGATGCGATCCATCTCGCCATGAATCTTGCTATCAAGAACAGTCATCCATTTGTCATCGACGACCAGCGATTTGATTTCGTCCTCGGTCAAGTCCGGGTATTTTTCATATGCCAGTACATCCAGTGCCGCTTCGGCCTCGCGGATTTTAGCCTTGGTGGCCGTGATCTCGTCCCCCAATCG
Organism: Pirellulaceae bacterium; assembly: GCA_041748315.1. Taxonomy (GTDB): domain Bacteria; phylum Planctomycetota; class Planctomycetia; order Pirellulales; family Pirellulaceae; genus CALMEE01. The sequence goes on along the minus strand of JBGTDM010000052.1, from coordinate 397 downwards.
CAGGTATTCGGTTATCACCCGTAGATCGCTGAACGAATCCTCGTCGGGATGATCGGTCAGTGCTTTGGAAACCAGGGTCTCGGCTGCTTCGGTCAATTCTTTGATTTGTTTGCGTGCGGTTTTCATCGTCTGGTCGGCCAGCACGTAGCTTTCCAAAAATTTCTTTTCCTTGGTATCGTCCGTTTTCTTGATCCGGTCGTTGATCGGTTTGAGCGTCAATCTGCCTCTCTTGTCACGCAGGGGAATCATCCGGTCGTCACCCGCCATCGTGATCATGCGAGCCAATTCGGATTCGACCGATGCCATTGCCGTTTCGCAGGCCGCGTGCGATTTCGGATCGAGCGATTGCCAAACGCCATCAAACGCTTCTCGATACGCGATCCCGGCATCGGTCTTG
>JBGTDM010000051.1:0-2336 GCA_041748315.1 Pirellulaceae bacterium | reverse complement strand
AGGCCATCTCCAGCAGCCGCTCGGGGCGACACAGCGCGTAAAGCGTCCGATCCTGCTCGGTTACCTGCCTGCCCACCAGGTAAGGTGCAATCTCTTCGCGCACCCCTAGGTCAGCAAAAGCCAGATCGAACAGCGAGGCCTTTACTGATTCCGGCAGCGGGCGTTCCAGCAAAGGCGCCAGTTCGGCATCCGCCACTTCCTCCTTCCACTTCGACCAGAACTTGGCTGGTGTACCGGCTGCACCGTAACGGGCCTCATTCTTGTTTACCGCCAGCACTGTTTGCACGTATGTGAACAGGCGGGGGATGTATTCGTCGCGCTGGTTGCGGATGGTCTGCGAGATGGCCTGGGCTACTTCAACTCTAGGCGACTTACACTCGATTACCGCGAAGGGGATGCCGTTGACGAACAATACGATATCGGGCCGGCAGGTCTCGACACTGCGCGTGCGCTCCACCGCGAATTCGGCAACTACGTGATAGACGTTATTTGCAGGGTTGTGCCAATCCAAGTAGTTGAGCGTGAAGCTCTTCAGGTCGCCCTCGATGGATTGTTCCATTGCCACGCCCAGCGTGAGCAGGTCGTAAACTGCTTCGTTAGTCTTGAGCAGGCCATCGTACTTCACGTTCTTGAGGCGCTGGATACCGCTTTGGATATTCTCCTCGCTGAACAGGTAGAAGCCACCTTTGTGCTGGATGCGGTTCAGCTTCTTCAACTGTTCGCGCAGAATTTCTTCCAACAGCACATTGCTCAATTTGCCGCCTCGTGCGGCCAGTGCCTCCGCAGGCGTCAGGTACTGGTAACCCAGACTAACGAGCACCTGCAGGGCAGGGATCTGGGAGAGGTATTTTTCGTCGAAACGGAAGCTGTCCATGACTAAGCCCCCCGCACGCGGGCGGCGGCTTCAATCTTGTCGATAATCGCCTTCACACATTCGTCGATGGTGCTTCCGTCCTGGAAGTCAGCCGGTGCGCTCAATGTTGCCCTGCCGTCCGTGACAAGTTGGTCAGCGTGCTTTTTCACGCCTCGCTTGCTGCTGTTATAGACGGCGATTGAATGTCCACCCTGATCCTTGACCAGCCGCATGCAAGGGATATCGGTTTCGCCGTCACCTATAAAGATCATGTTCTCGAACGGCACTGGGCGTTGATCTTTCGGCACGAACTTGTTGATCACCGAGTTATCGTGAACATCCAGACTCCCCTTGTTAATCCGGAACAGGTACTGGGTCTTGGTGGTGTAGTTGACCGCCAGCGCAGGCCAGCAGGCGACGCCGTTGTGATCGAACATGAAGCCGGAGGCATAGACCTTCCTGAACTCCTTGTAGATCGGCGTGCCCTCGACCATCTCGCGGATGCCGGAGGAGATGATGTAGTGTTCAAGCCTTACTCCCTTGCTCTTGGCGTAGGCGTTGATGCGTTTGAACCAGTCAGTGACGCCCGGAAACAAATTGATGTTCTTCCCGAAATTCTTGAAATCGGATTTGTGGACGCGGATGTCTGCCTTGTTAGCCTGCCGTAGCATCGCCCACATATAGGAGAGGATCTGATCCATCTCATGCTTCTGTGCGATTTCGTTTACCGATGTCCAGAACTCCTTGGATATCATGTTCAAGGCAGGGATGAAGTCGTACTCCTGCATGTTGCCGGGCGCGAGCGTGCCGTCGAAATCGTAGGCGATGGCCATGGGGATTAGTTTCTTAGGCATTTGCGGGCACCTCGGTCTCTATTGGCAGCCGCCACTGGCCGGTCAACAGCTTTTGCATCAGGCCGCGTTTCTGGGTCCTGAGTGCCACGAGTTCTGATCGAAGGAGAGCGATCTGCTGTTTGGCCGTATCGAGAATCGTATTGATACTCCGCTGTTCTTCAATAGGGGGCAGCGGAATTTGAATGCGTGCGAACTCTTTCCAACGAAGACTACCTCGCCGATCAACGGAAGCATTTGTGTTTGCTGCAAATAGTTGACGCAATTTTTCAGTCTTGAGTAGCTTATAAAGATAGCCGTCGTCGATCTGCGTTGTATCCGTCTGGAATACTGTATAAATCGGGCTTACCAAACCAGCAGGTACGAAGTCCTGATAGCCTATGGACCCTTCCTCGATATGATTGGTGGCATAGGCGAACTGCCCACTTCGGACCAGCTTGTATTTCGCTGTGTTGTGGCTGAAAACCTGCTTTTTAAAGTATTGGAGAGAATCAACCAGCCCATCATATTTGGTGCACGACAACACGGGTAAATCAGGACTCCCATTCTCTACAGCTGAAACTTCTTGAGCAATCTGTCCGATCTCGGCGATTGACCACTCACTCGACATCGAAAACCAATGGATCGCCTTG
>JBGTDM010000050.1:0-24053 GCA_041748315.1 Pirellulaceae bacterium | reverse complement strand
GCGACCATCAGCCGCCTCTTCCAGAATCTCGGTCCCCGTAATATCCGCGGGCATTAAATCGGGCGTGAATTGAATCCGTTGAAATTTTAAATCAAAAATCTGGGAAATCGAGCTGACGAGCAATGTCTTGGCCAAGCCTGGAGCACCGGTGATAAGACAATGTCCGCCGGAAAATAGCGCAATCAACAATTGTTCGATGACCTCGCCCTGCCCTACAATCACCTTCCCCAGTTCCTTGAGTACGTCGCTGCGGGCCTCCCGAAACTGAAGTAACGTCTGTTGTTGTTGCTCGGTCGAAACGGACATGGATTTGTTCCCGCAATGAAGTGAAAGATTTCAGCAAGCTGGGCTGACTCGTACTCACCGAGTCAATGCGTACATCACGATATTGATTCCCAGTGGATACGCGAACTTTTCCGAGTATGCTTTGAAGTAGCCTTCGTCAACTCCTTCGCGTTCCCAGCCGTCCCCCAGATCGGTATTGTGACAGATCATCACCATGATGCGGCCTTCGTCATCTTTAATGCAACGGTAATTGGCAAAAGGTGCATCCCAGCGGTCGGAAGTATAGCCTCGCATGTAATGTCCAATACTGGGAATCTGCGGCTTTTCCTTCAATTGGTAAACGAGCTGGAAAATCTCATGGCTTAGGGGTACATCTTCGATGCGGCGATCTGGCAACACAATCTTCATTTGGCGTTCGAAGGAATTCCATTCGTACTCTCCCCAAAAGTCATCGACCATGATGAAACCGCCTCGTTCCAGGTACTTTCGCATCCCTTCGACTTCCGCCTCCGTTAGACTGATTTGTCCCGGCTCAATCAAATACAGAAACGGGTAATCAAAAACGTTGGGATCGGTGAGTTGGATTACGACCCCTTGGGGCGCAACCTTTAGCGACGTTAACTCTTGTAAACGATAAGAAAGGTTGTAGTCCGATTCTGGATAATCGACGGCCCATTGCGGTCTCCCCCACACGTCTTGCGCGGACGTATACTTGAGTCGGGCGAATGTGAAGACATCATCCTGGAATTGGCGATCGACATCCCACATTGGAACACCTCCTCGATCTCTGCCGACTGCGACCTCGTCAAAACTATTGTAACCGCGCCGCCGCCCACGCCGGTAAAAACCATCCTGGTCCTGCGGCAATGTCCAGGCCGCAAACGGATTGGTTGTCAGGGAGGCAAGCCAGATCGGATCGATATGAGGTGGCCTCAACAACGGAACGTCATCTTGCGCCGGCCGTTCATCGAGTGCATTCGCGCTCAGTTGCCCTAGCGGTTGTGTGTGCAAGTGAAGGTCCGACATTGAAACACAGTTTGAAAAAAAACTAAGCATCGCAACCGAGATCGACATCGATAACAAAACTCCCGCACCAATTTTGCTCGGTGTCCAGCGTTGTGAACTAGTCATTGCGGTATCCATTGCATAAAATCCTTGCCTTAACAGTCATTTGAGTGACGCCCGGTTTGACGCGAGGCCGTGTGTTAGCGCGAGTTTAAAGAACTCAATTCTCCGGTTTCGTGGTTAGGTTTTGTTTCCTGAGCGGAAATCATTTGTAGTAATTCGTAGGCAGCGCGGTAACGTGGCGCCTCTTCAATTGATTTGAGTACAAAACGTTTGGCTCGAGCCACATCGCCTTGCCGGAAATAGGCCGAGGCCAACTGGAAATGGGTTTCTGCCGGGTCGAGTGGATCTAATTCCAACAGCGCTTGCAAACTGCGAATCGCCAAGTCATCATCGTTCGTCGCCAACGAGACGTCGGCCAGATATCGGTGTGCCGTCGGAATGAGTGGATTCACAGCAACAAACAAATTCGCATAATCTTCCAGCTTTCGCCAGTCCTCCGACGCACGTGCAATCTCCATTAATCGCGTTAAAGGCTCCAAGGCATTGACATCGACCGCCAAATAATTTTCCAGAGCCTGCTGTTCTTGGATCTGATTTCCGGTTTGTGCGTGGATTCCTGCCAATAGCCGATAGGGGTTGTCTGCGCCGGGAAAGTTGTCGCCAACTTCGATTAATGCCTGGCAGGCCTCTGCCGCTTGTTCCCAGCGGTCGGCAGCAATCAACAACGCGGCGTATCGGCGCATCGCCGGCAAATTGGTTGGATGCGCCTCTATGTATTGCGCGACCAATTCGAGTGTTGCATTCGGAGGGAGTTCGGGATCGGTCAAATCAACATCGGCCAACAATCGATTGGCTAAATCGCGGACGTACTCGGTAAACTCCCGATCCAACAATTCAATTGAGCCGGTGTATCGGGCGAGCGATTCATTGATTGGCATGCCGACACGCAAATCATCCAAAATTCGCCTCACGGTTTCGATACCGTACATGTCGATCAGGTACTCGACGACCAAGGACGACTGGAAATAGGCGAACTGCAAGTGCATTCCCGACTTCGGCCGCAGGAATGCACTGCTCAGTTGGCTCACGGGCGTCAAATCCTCATCGCTTAAGATCATGGTGCGAAACACTGGGGTCATCGATTGTCCCCAGGCCGGGTTGGCCAATCGTTCCTCGTAAACGGAGATCCCTTCGCTGAGCCATCGCGGCATTTTGTTTTCGGTCTTCTGCAATGTGACGACGTGGCAAAACTCGTGCCACAACACCGATTGCCAACTCGTCAATCGCGTTTGCTGTGCTGCGGGGCTGTTCATCGTAATCAAGTTTCCGAAACAGACTCCGAGAAATCCGTCCCCCCCTGGAGTGCCAAATGTGCGAATCGCAAAATCCTGTTGACGCGAAAAGATTTCGATGGTTACGGGCTGCTCGATCTTCAAATTGTATTTTTCGGTCAGCAACTCTGCCGCCTGTTGCAATAGTTCGATCACCATCGCCCCATAGAGCTTCGCTTCCAGCGGGTCCATCCGTACAACGAACATATTGCTTTCGATTGTCTCATACGCCTCCATTTGATCGCGCAATGTCACCAGATTATACGCGGCGACGTTGTAGGCATCTTGTTGATGCACTTCGTCTGCAAGCCGCCAGCCCAACCGATCGTTACCCAGTCGCAATTGATCTTGCGCCAACTGAATCTTGGCAGGTTGATAGTTTGGGTCCAGCATCAACGCACGCTGTTGATAAAGAGCGGCTTCTTTAAAGCGGTACTTTTGTGAGAGCTTTTTGCCGATTAAGTGATCAACGGTTGGATTGCTTGCCCAATGTTCGAGTGCGCGGTTGCGAAAGTCGCTCTCTTGCTGGCGTTGATTTTGCAGATGGGCGATCGCCGCCTTATAGGCCCAGGCTTCGAACTGATGAGAGTTTATCTCCAGCACGTTTTCGAGAAATTTTTCTGCTTCGTCGTAAAGTTCGGCATTGATTTGAAAATCGACAAGTGTCAACAAGCTGGGAACATGTCGCGGGTTGACCGCTAAAGCCTTTTCAATCCATGTCCCGGCAGCTTGACGATCGCTCGGTGCCAGTGCCTCGGCCAAGCCGAACATGGCATCCGGGTTGTCCCCTTCCAACTCCAGCGCTTTTCGAAAGTTGTCCGCCGCCAGCGCGTAGTCATTCTTGGCCAATCCCAAGTTCGCAATGGCAAGATACGGCTCGATCAACGCAGGTTGATTGGCCTTGATCCGCTGGAAGAACTGATCCAACACCAGTTTTGCATCGGCCCCACGGCTCAACAAATATTCACCGATTGCAACCTGATTCACCCCATCGCGATATCGCCAGTTATTGCGATCATAAAGTTGTTGGATTTCGAATTGCAACTCGACGACTCGTACGTCATCCCCGACATAGCGATACGCCTCGATCCCAATCATGAGCAAGCGAATGCTATTGGGATGGGTATACAGGCCCTCTTCAAATGTCATCACCGCATCGGCAAATCGACCCAACGTCAATTCCGCTTTGATTTTGAGAATCGGCCAGTCCTGTCGATGAGCCAATTCGAAAATCGCTTCTTCGCACATTTCGATGCAGCGCTCATAATCTCCTGCACGAAACACTTGTTGTGCATCATCAAAATCATCAGCAGGCGCGGCGACTGGCGACGCACCGATGGCGATCATCAACAAACAAAAAAACAGTATTGGCTTCAATGAATTCTCGCGCTTGCGTTGGGTCCAAACAGGCGTGCAGCAAAATTTCACTTTTCATTTCCACGAAGGGGTTGAAAAGCGGCGGGCTTAATTGCGGTCCATGTGATTTAAGTTGATTTAGGATTGGCGGGAACAGGAAGACCCTGTTTCCGAAGACGCCAAGTATAGGGCCTTTCCAACTCGATTGAACGGTGTGGTTCCAGGAAAGTTTCGGAAACCACTGAAATCGGCCATGTTATTGGCGATAAATGTTGTCTGGGCTACGTATCCCGATGTTTGGATAGCAGCCTATCAGCGGACATCGATCCGTCAGTCGGTTGATTGAACTGACTTGAATTCAATACTAAACTCTAGCAACTCCCTGATAGACTCATCAACCCTACCAGGCATAGGACTGCTTGCGACGAGACCGTGTGTTTCGGATGCTCACAACGATGGGTGCCGACCGACGCGCACCAACTAAAGCAATTGATGCGCCTGTGCATAAACAAGTTGGTGTGCCGGCCCATGATCTGCATCGGCGTTACTTGAATGAATTGAAACCGCAAACACCTCCGAGTGCTCGATCAATGACAACGCCCTGGAACTTGGCTGAGACCAATTATTCCGAGATCAAACGTGCTTCGTTTGAAGTCGCCGTATTACCGTTCGGTGCAACCGAACCACATAACCTGCATTTACCCTACGGTACCGACACCCTTGAGGCGACAATCATTGGACAGCAGATTTGCAAGTCTGCAGCCGAGCAAGGCGCCAAGGTTGTCCTCTTGCCAACCATTCCCTACGGAACTGAAACCAACATGCGCGAGTTTCCGTTGGCCATGAATCTCAATCCATCAACGCTTGGACTGGTGATCACTGACCTCGTCAACTCATTGGTGCAAAGCGGAATTCGCAAGATCGTGCTATTGAATAGCCACGGCGGAAACGATTTTAAACCGCTCATACGGGAATTGTACGGACAGTCCAATGCTCACCTGTTTATTTGCAATTGGTATCACGTCATCGGCGACAAATATTCTGACATTTTTTCCAGACAGGAAGATCACGCAGGTGAAATGGAGACATCGTTTGGGCTCGCCTATTTCCCACATTTGGTGGCGCGTGACTCATCGGGAGGACTCGCAGCGGATGAAGGGACCTGTCGTCCGATGAGGTTCGAAGCATTGCGCGAAGGCTGGGTATCGATCAGTCGTCCATGGCACCTGTTGACCACCAATAGCGGTGCCGCAAATCCACATGCCGCGACAGTGGAAAAAGGTGAACAACTCATGGCATTGATCGTTGAGCGACTCTCTAAATTTTTGGTCGAGCTATCCTCAAGCGAAATCGATGAATGTTTCCCATTCAAGGGGAGCGGTTAACGACGATCGGAGATGTTCGAGGGTTAAGCATCTTCAAATCTTGCGCATTCATCGGCCAGTTCATCGTGATTTCGCTGGCTCTTTGCCCTTTTCCAGGCGATCCCAAGTCGTCAATGCCATCGGCAGCATACGAATTCCCGGGTCGACTTTCAATTGCAAAGAGAACGGGGTCAACAACAATTGACGTTGTTGCCGTTGACCGATGAAACAAGGACGCTTAAAATTGGCTGCTTCAGCGAGATTCCGCCCTGCCCAAAAGTGGCTCTTGCGGAGTCCGAACATGGTGGGTGTAGCTCAGTTGGTTAGAGCGTCGGATTGTGGTTCCGAATGTCGGGGGTTCGAGTCCCCTCTCCCACCCTCCCACCCTATCATAAATATCGGTTTTCGCCGTCTGGCATGCTCATCCGAGCCTTACCGCCACCGTGCCGAGTTGCCCCGTTTTTTGAGAATGACGACCTGAAAACTCTTAGGCCAGTCTGAAACAAGGCGCTGCAAAATGTCACGTCCGAACGTCCAGGCACCGCAACGGTGATACCCCGTTCCAGGCCAATCAGGTGTTCATTGACGGAACGACCTACGATTTGGGCCATCATGACAGCTCGGAATCTATCGCTTCCGACCACGAAGCGGCGACGATAGGGTTTCCATTTCAAATCCGCCTGACTTCTCTGCTCCGGTTCATCCGTTGGTAATCCGCATTCACCGACGCCTCAGTATCGCGTCGATATCCGAAGGACGTGATCGGCCATCGAGGACAGCTACGACCTCAGCACCAGTCGGTACCATGCGGTAGCAGATCAGAAATGGATGGCGCGACGAAATTTTGCGATGATATCCAAAACGCATTGCATGAATACCCGCCGTCTCCTCTAATGATTCGATGTCGTCGAATATCCGTTCAAAAAAATAGTCGCCAGCCCGTCGGTTTGGCGGTCGTAAAACGCCACGCCATCGGCAATATCCAGGTGGGCCTCATCGAGAACTTCGACGTTCATCGACCATCCGTTTCACTTCAATTTTTGAATCTGAAACCGACATCTTTGGTTTGCTGCTGGGATTCGCTTCGCGGTACGCAAGCACATCACCATGCCACGCAGGAGAAGGCAGCGTTTGAGGGTCGGCAGAAAGTCGTTGCCAAAGCAGGTCAAATGCAGCCTGTTGCTGCTCAGTATTCAGCGTGTCTATAAATGCTTCAATGTTCATCGTGTGTTCCTCCAGAATCAGTTTAGCATGCGAAGCTCAATGTGTCGACGCTCGACTGCACAGCCTCTGTCGGGTAACAGCCGTCTCAGCCGGATAACGACACCTGCCACCGGGGCGGGAGTGTAAAGTCGACCATTGCAAAAATTGCTCACAAGTCCGGCCGTGTTTGCTCAAGCTTCCAAGCCGCAGCCAATTCATCGACGCGTTTTATAAATTCTTGCTTGCCATTCATGTATTGATCAATCGAGTCCGGATACCTGGCCACAAGGTTGCGCTTCAAGTTGGAATACCGAAGCGCCCATTCCGGATGCAAATTCATGAAGTCACGAAACGCCAGATGACGATCAACTTGCCCGTTGCCTTCCGGGAAAATGTGAACGTGATGCGTGCGATTGCCGGCAGAATTTTCTTTGCGGAAATATCGTCGAAACGGAATCCCGTATTCACCCATCGCCTCATATCCGAGTTTTTCCATTGCTGAGTTGCACTCATCGACCCGTTCGAGCTCCGCCACGACGATCAATATGTCGATCACGGGCTTAGCGACGATCGACGGAATCGCTGTACTTCCGATATGGTGGGAACAACGCGCGTTTTTCCCCAAGGCGGCCAGGATAAATTGTGATTCAGCTTGGTACATGTTCGCCCACTCGGGTTCGTATGGACGAACAACAACTTGCATTGGCATTTGATTGGATGACCCGCATCACATCACGGGGTCACTTCACTGAGTCAGATCTTGTCCTTTGATTTTCGTTCCGATGACGGCACGTTCGAGGGCAAACAACGTGAACCGGCGTTGTTGTAACAGCCAAGTTCAATTTGGAATATTATTGCCGGATCACCTTGGACAGGTCAACCTGATTCGTTTCCAGTGTAACATCGCATGGATGTGTGTGGCTGCCTGAAACGAGGCGGTCAAGTCAAATGATGAGATCGCCCATGGAATCGATTGGGCCGACCAGGAACATCAATTTGCAACCACGCTTCCAAACGGTTCCCTCGAAACGGGCTCCTTCTGCGATACGCCCCAAGCCATCGAGCCATGGATCGCCAGCTTTCGACCTCGATTCCCACAAACCCATCCGGAGATCGCCATCGAGACCGCTCGCGGGGCACTAATCAATCAGCTGCTGGAATATCGATGCGTAAGTCTCTTTCCGATCAAGCCGCACTAAGCGGGGGCCACTGGCTCAGCCAGTGCCACCCAGTTTCCGCTCCTTCCCTCGTGGGAGGTCGTGCGGCTTGCGGATGTTGGTTTGCAGAGTCTTCCGACATTACACTTCCAGAGGGATGGTTGAAGGCGAGGAACAAGCCTTCCGAGTGGGGTTGACAAAAGTATTGACTTGCCCCTGCCGAATGTGACATAGGCTGTACAAGGCCGGTTTCATTTCGGATAATCGTCCGAATACAGTGTGATGTCCACAAGGTTCAAACCATGAAATTCAAACTCAGCAGAAAATCGGCCCTCCTGAGCACGGCACTGCTGACCGCCGTGCCGCTTTCGTTTTCGACATGCGGCCTTGCTGCCCAGGACGATCCGGTGACTCCGATAACGGTTCGCCAGGCGAATGATATTTTCGATGCCAGTCGCTTTGCTGCGCCAGGCGGACTGGATGCAGAAAATGATGCCACGCCGTTAATGAGTACGTTTTCCATTTACGATATGGACCGGAAAGAGGCAACTGCGCGGGCAAGACGTACATTTGAATCGGCAGGTTGGAAAGTCGTGCGATTCGATGACTCCCACAGCCAGGCGTCGAGTCTTCAGGTCAAGAAAGACGGGTTGTTTGTCACTTGCTCCATTTCTCAACGAGGCTCCTCGAAATTGCAGTTGTTTATCAACGTTCAGGGAAATGTTGACCTGCGTACGATCGAAAAAGCTCAACCAGAGTCAGTGGAACATGATCGAGCCGATTTCACCATGTATCGGTCCGATCTGACGCCGGATCAGGTCATTGCCTCTTACGACAGCGCGCTCGGCAAAAATGGCTGGCCGCGGTGCAAGGCCATAACGGACGATCATTACCCGGACGAAACGCGAACCTTGGTCCGGTACCGCCATAACGGTGTGTACATCAACGTGATCGTCGAGCCAAGAGATGGTGCGGCGATTGTCATGGCTAATGTCGGGATGCTGGAGCGCGACATTCCGACGCCAACCGGCGCGACTGATTTGCGACTGGACGATAATCTTTTCAGTCAGTCATTTCGCTCGAAGCTGACTGTAGGGGAACTTCTGGATTTTTTCATCCCCGAATTCAGGGGGACTGGCTGGATTATGGTGACTGGCCGCCGATTCAAAGACGAAATGGCGGGCATGTATTTGACCCATGCCCGATACGATCCGGTGTTCCTTGAAATTGTAAAACAGAAAGACGGCCACAGCAGCGTTTATATGGCCAGGCCGACCCGCCAGGTTCAACGGGTGGTTAAGTCAACACCCGAGTTCGAAATTGAATACGATAAGTCCCTTCCGCTCGGCAAGTCGCAGATGCACTCTGTGCCATATACCGCAATTCCGTTTCATCAGCCGCTGGCCGAAGGTTCCGGCAGGACCATTGCCGAATCGGTCTTTTACAATACGGCGTCGCCGATGGAAGAGAACTTTGAATTCTATCGCGACTACTTTACGAAGCTTGGCTGGGAAGCCGGTCAGCGCGAAGACGAGTTCATTGGTGATTCGCTATTTCGTGCAACTGTCCCATTTACCAAAGGGGACGCAAGAATCGAGGTGTCTTCCCGAGAATGGGGCGAGGCGGTCATCCGCATCACTATTGACGGCAATGGCATCCAGTTTCCCGGCAACCGGTTCTGTCACATGATGCCCCGGGCCGAGGCATCCGAAATCGAGTGGTCGATATTCCCCGACTCCGCTAACATTGCCGATGACAAAAATGAAACAGTGAAAAGCGACGAATCCGACGCCGGGTTAAGCGGAGAAATGGAGAAAATGCCGGCGGAGGAGGAAGAACACAGCGACAACCGAATTGCCGGTGCCTCATTTCCCGTTCCGGATAATGCGCAGGATGTCAATCGCGATGGCGACCTGGAGATGATCTCTTTTGACGTCGACACCGTCAGGCCGCACGTTGAATTTTATCGCAAGGCGATGACGGAGCAGGGATGGAAGGAGGACGGCCAATCGTTCGCTGACAACGAATTTGCAGCATTGACGTTCACAAAAGACGGCACGTCCATTCAGATTTCGCTGGCGACCGACGACCGGCGCAGCCCTCCCGTTCGCGCCATCATTCAGGGAGATGGCATCCGTTGGCAGTAAAGAACGCGGTAACACTATCACACCACGGCAGTGGTGGAAAGCATTTTTGCCCATCCCACGCCCGGATCCAATCCGGGCAAGCCATTTCCGTGACGACTCGGTTTCGCGGTAGGAGCCGCTCGTTCTTTTCGCTTGCGTCGCGCCTGCCCTGAAGGGGCCCGACATATCAGCCCAGGGGAAGGCGACGTGAATTGTGCGAGCGTCGCCGTCCCCCTGGGTAGCGCTACCACCCGGGGCGGCGCTGCGCTCTGCCCCGGGCTAATCTGTCCCGGCCCCTTCGGGGTGTCCCGCCGCGCCATTCAACTTCATCACAATCATTATCGTCCGGTGAATTTGTCCAGGCCGCATTGGGTGATCCACCTCGCCACTGAAGATCCCGAACGACACTGTCATCCTTCCCATCGCATTCCCCGCACCTGCGAACTTTGACCCAGTTCCTAAATCCCGGGAAATCGGTTGATTTCCCCCAACGACCACACGTTTCTTGCGATCCTGGGACTGCGATTCCGGAAGGATTCGATCGAAGCCCAGCGCCTTCGCGAATCCGTGGATTCTCCAACGAGATTTTTTTCGTCGGAACCGGGATCGACCGGTCCAACCACCAACGGCGTGCACGTCGAACGAACCCGGCGATGGAACAGATCCGATCGAAGTCAGTGACGTCGGGGCGGGAAAGACTGGCCAACGGGGTTTTCTGCGGTCCCCAGGATTTGCCCATGAACCGACTCCACTTGCCGGGCTGGCGGCTTCACGCGAGCTCGATGGGAGGGCTCGCTTGCCACCTGCAGCCCAAGACGCTTGAAAGCGACAGCTTAAAGCGATCGCATGGTTATGTGACACTTCGGCGGAATGTTGGAATCCAGCAGGAAACATGTTGTTGATAAGTCGAATAGCGTTCGCCGAAGCGTTCAAGCATGTCGCGTTCCTCGATTGGCCGAATGACCAAATGCCACACCAGTGCGCCCAACAGTGAATAAATTAAGACTGGAACAGATTGAAAAACAATTGAGATAGCAATTCCCTGTCCAATCCCGGCGATTGCCATTGGATTGCGAACATAGCGATAGGGACCGGAAACAACCAGATCATTGGTTTGATCAAGCGGTAGCGGAGTGCCAGCCCCATCTCGAACCATGAAATAGGCGCTGGATAATCCAAGCATGCTAAAACAACCGAACAGAAATGCCCCTAGGAAGAGCCAGATACCAATGTGAGGAATGGTAAAAGCGGCAAATGCATCCAGGATGACATACGGGACGATGATCAACGCAAGAATCCAAATGCAAATTATCTGAATAAGTGTCTTCACAGCATTTAACGCAAAGCTGGTTGACGACCGACGAAACAGTGACTTATTAAAACAGAGGAACAGGTTGTACGCCAATGCTGACAGCATCAGTCCACTCGGCAAATAGCCGCTGCCGGTGAGGATGGTAGCATTGCAGCAGTAGAGCGATGCATACGCAACCGCGCCAAGGATCATGTATTCAATGGCGGCGTTTTCGCGATATGCTCGGAGGATCGAAAGGCCCGCAATCAGGATTATGTCTGGAGCAAAAAACGACCAGAATGCGATCGGCGGGATGTCGTTGAATTGGAATGCAGTAAAGAATTGTCGGCTGGAAACGAGGCCGACCCACCAGGCGCTGATCAAGGCTCCTTGAAGCAAGTAGGCGGTTTCTTTCATGCATTTCTCTCAAAGCCGCATGACGTTCACGATAACCGAGTCGCCGCCAACGACGTTGATTTCAGAAACCTCGCGGCCCGCGACTTATCGTAAACGCACCCTTAGAAATTGGTTGGCCGGAGCGGGAGCCGGTACGGAGCTCAGAGCGACGGCCAACTGCCAGTTTTCGGTGCGGGCGAAAACGCTTCGCCAACTATCCTGGATTGTAGCTTGTCGACGCCGACAAGCAATGACTTCGAACCCATCGCTGACGAATTCCCGCGGCGGCCGCCTCGGTGTCTTGCGATTCTCGTCGCGACCCAGTGTGACGACTTACCTGAGACCTTCGCAGCGATGGGCTGGTCATCCGTTTACGAATTTTCAGATGATGTCCACAGCAATGACCATCGATAAGCACTTCGGTTCGGACGACCTTGAAAGCCATCGTATATCAACTCGTAGTCTAACTCAAAACGAGGTAACTACCATGAGTATCTTGGCCCAGAACTCGCCTTGGAAAAAAATAAGGAAAGTCGTGCAGCATCGCCAAACGAGAGTTGGCCTTCAAATGGATTCGGATCATTTATCATTGCTGGAAAACCAGAACACCCTACAACGAACAGGCTCATTTGAAAAAGCTGGCCGAACAAAGTTCTCCCTTGATTCACAAAATGTCGGCATAAGAGCGACGAACCAAGACGACCCTACCAACCCATTCCCAGACGAAATTCGCAGTTGAAAATGTGTTGGTAACTCGTTCCCTTTACCCAATCAACAAATCAACAAAACTAATCCAACCTGTTGACCCGATGGCTCAGATGTCTCCGGTTCATCCGTTGGTAATCCGCGTTCACCGACGCCTCAGTATCGCGTCGATATCCGAAGGATGTGATCGGCCAATCGAGGACAGCTACTACCTCAGCACAAGTCGGTACCATGCGGTAGTAGATTAGAAATGGATGTCGCAAGGGTGCCACTGGCGTGTCGCCAGTGTGAATGGAGATCGGGTTTCCTGCTCGCATGACTTGACTCGGCTTCGACTGTCTCTCACGAATAAATCGGAGGGCAAACCGTGGATTGCAGAAATGTCGGGATCGGTGATTTGTCCGTCGGAGGCCAGCTCGCTGCACCCGACGAATGGTTTTTAAGAGTTAATTGTATAATCACAATGGTTATGATCGAAAGCTGAATTTGAAAAGCACTGGCGACACGCCAGTGGCACCCAGATCGATCCCTGATCCCATCCAAAAAAAAGCACTGGCGACACGCCAGTGGCACCCTGCCGACCCTCCAATCCGTCGAACATGGGTCAAGCGACCGACCTCGGAGGTTCAGGCCGTAAAAACCGGACGCTAGCGCGTTCCGGCTGATACTCAGCAATCCGAACTCTTAATATTGACAAAGCACTAGGCGATCGGATGGGCATTTGCGTCCAAGCTTGCTTGAACGAAATCGGTTGGAATTCGGTAGAATCCGCGACTCATGGCGCGCTCGATCAAATAATTTCGCCAGTACAGCCAAACCAATTTTTTTGAGATTTCCGTCGATTCGGGAACGCGTCCGAGTTCACGTTTACGGAGCAAGTCCATTTCTCTAGCTCCAATATCAGCGATTTGCGAGGATGTCTTTTGCGCATCGTGAATGCGGAATGCACCGATGAACTTGCCGATACGCTTGAATTTTCCGTAAGCGCTTTTGAAGCGAAGAAACAAGTCCCAATCCATCGCGAAGCGAAAGGAGCGATCGATACCACCGACGCGGTTCCAAATTCTGCGGTTCCAGAACACGGATTCCTGAGCGAGGTAGTCAGCATATTTGAGGTAATGATGTGTGTTCGAGGGGAGCACCCATTGTCCAATTTTTCGGTCATGTTGATCGATGATTACTCGATGACCGAACGCGACATCGACATTGCGATGTTTGCGAAAAAAGTGGGCCATTTGCCAGAGGGCTCCTGGGATCAGAATATCATCGGAGTTGAGCCAGGCCATGATTTCGCCGTCGGTGTTTTTGAACCCCATTTCGATTGCGTGCGATTGGCCCTCGTCACTCCGGCTTTCCCAATAGTGCAACTGGCTTTCATATTTCTTAATGACTTTGACCGAGTCATCGGTGGAACCACCATCTTGAATCACATATTGGAGCTTGGGGTACTTTTGGGAAAGGACACTTTGGATCGTGCGTTCCAGCATTTCGGACTGATTGTAACTGGGTGTGACCAGCGAAATGGTCGGCAACCGGTCCAGGTCATAACGCCGGGGAATTCCTTCGTTGAAATCGAGCGGCATTTCGATTGGCTGATGGTGCTTTAAACCCATGAGCGGGAAGTCGATGCCACGATTAATTCGAAAATGTTCCAGACATGCAACGGCAACTTCCCGATGGGGCATGGGAGAGATGAGACGACGCGCCCAAAAACGTCCGCTTTTACTGGCGTCGGCGAAAAAACTTTTTGTTTTCGTGTACAGTTTAGACACTTTGATCAGCTCCCCTGCATCATCTCGGCCTTCCTTGGCCAATCAAAAACCCCTTGGCATTGCGACGCTTCTGTTTCACCAAAGATATCCAAACTGTTCCAATCGATCACCAAGCTTCGCAATCACCATGCTTTGGAGCTCATCATCAAACACGTCCATCCAGTTCCCAGGCTTGATGCGACGCTTGTGAGAGTTGGGGTCTTCATGAGTCGGGGGCTTCATGTTTTCAGCAATTTCCTCCATCCAAGCTTCATTAAAGAGTTCCGTCAATTCAGCAAATTCCGCAAATTTAACTAACCATAAACATGGGTCGGACACCAACAACTCGTAAGGAAGGTCGCAGGCGTTGTTGTTTGACAGAATCAGATCCGTACATCGCATGAACTCAGGCATCGTCGAGTCGAGTCCCCGCTTGCTCAATAATGTCTTCAATCCGTCACGAACCGTTTGCGCTTTCAGTTCAGCGCGATTGGCCAGGAAACCCGAACTATCTCCTTCAATGTCCTCGGGGCTATGACTGTACGATATTGAATAATAGAGTGAGACGAGCGCATCACGTGGATCGCGGCGCATTACACAAACACGATTGGTATGCCCTGGAAGCGGAGCGTTCAAAAATTGTAACAATGCGGGTAAATGCCCGGGGTACAATCGGCCAATTAATCCGTTGCTCGTCGGCAACGGTTTATGTTTAAACAACATGGAGAGTTGCTCTTGTCGTTCCTGCGGCGTTCGGGCTGGGTTGAGTCCAGACGCCTTCTGTTGATTGATGAATTGGATCAGGAACGAACCAACGAGATACGGCTGGTATAATCCTGTGCGATTTACGATATCTTTAAAGAGCACGTCCGCGATGAACGTCGATGCCGCCTTGTGCATGCAAATGAAGTAAATGTTTGGGCGGAATTCGTCAAAGGTTGCTTCGTCACTTACCCCCGACTGCGCAGCTTGGTTTTGGATGCACACGTTGGGTGGCGTCTCATGTTGCTCCAAGCCATTTTCGGTGAGCATGGTATCTCCAATCTTAAACGGGTCTTGCAGCGGCGGATCGTGGTTACCAAGTGTATCCAAATTGAATGAGTCGTTCGCCGACGCGTTCCTTGAAAATCGCAGTCAACTCGTCGTCGAAAACTTCCCGCCAATTGCCGGGCTTCATACGACGTTTGTGCGAGTCCGGATCTTCGACATCTGGCGGTTGTAAGTTGTCCACCATTTGATCGAGCCAATCGTCATCGATTAAATCGGATATTTCAGCGTATTCCACAAATTTGATTAACCACAGGTATGGATCGGTGATCAATAACTCATAGGGGAGGTCACACACATCGTTGTTACCCAGGATCAAATCTGCACAATGCATGAATTCTGGAATCGACGTATCCTGCCGACTGCTGATGATGCTCTTGATTCCATCACAAACCGATTGCCGTTGCAGGTTCGATCGGCGGTCAAGAAAGGTCGCTCGATTTCCCTCGATCTCATCTGGATTGTGACTCTTGGATAATGAATAAAACAACGACACGATTGCATCGCGAGGGTCTCGACGCATCACGAGCAGGCGGTTCTCTTCGTTGGGCAACGGTGCATCCATGTGTTGTTCAATGATTGCCATATGCGCTGGGTAGACTCGACCAAGCAAACTATTGCTTTTCGGAATGGGGCGGTTTTCGAGAAATTCCAGCATATTTTTGTTGTGCTCATCAGTATTGCCGCCAGATACCTTTCCGATCTGATGCATGTACCTGATAAAAAACGAGCCGACGTGAAATAAATCATAGTAGGCCGTCCGACGAGCGATACTGTTTAATAACACATCGGCCACAAACGTCGACGCGGCCTTGTGCATACAAAGAAAAAAGATATTTGATCGAGTCGCTATCATTGCATCCAACACGGTTGAGAGAGTCGCAATATCGTTTCATCGACTGCGAATGATGGCAAAATTAGTCCTATTCGAGTCGAGGCCAGGCAAATCATCGAATCACGGGTTTACGCTATCTTTGTGGGTCGCATTGCATTGTCGCTTCCGGATCCGATTCCTCTTAGCACCCATCGTCTGCACGGAACGCATTTAAAACGATAAATACAATCGGTCTGCGATCGGAAACAATGACGCTAAGTCCAGCCCGTTTCGACACTTGTGGCGATAGCATGCTACCGATTTCGGGAGTGTTGGAAAACGGCAATCGAGTAGAAATCCACGCATTCAAGCCGTTCAAAGAGTCATTGGACAACGTGTTCAATTTGAGGGATCAACTCAAAAAAACGAATTCTCGTCTCAACCCCTGAAACCTGACCTACTTTTTGACTTGATCTCCAACCCAATCCGCATATGGTTTTGATTAAATCATTGGTCATCGCTCGGGATGGTTCTGATAGCAATATTCGACTGCCTGCATTCGTGTGCTTGCGAAAAAAAACGCTCAATTCAGCGAGAGTCGCCGAGTCATAGATAATGTCTGCTCCCAGAATTAGATCGAATTTTCGTCCCAGATCGTCATTCGTCCAATCGACGAGTTCGATCGAGACTTGAGAGCGCCAAGGCCAGCAGTTGAGTCGCGCGAATTCCAGGGCTGGCGGTGCATTGTCTGCCAATAACACCTGGGCACCGAGCGAAGCCGCGACGGCCCCCACAATCCCCAAACCACAACCCAAATCGAGCACACTCAGGCCGCTGACATTCATTTGGACCAGTTCATGACACATTCCATGCGAAGCATCCCATAGCTGTCCCCAATAAGGCTGCCATTCAAGTTGTTCATGCGGCGCTTCCAGCGTCGCTTCATCCAGCAGGGAATTTGGATCAACGAGACTCCAGAACTTGTATTCGCGGTTCCCATACGTATACAAGTTCTCCTGAATCACAAACTGATCGGATAAATTCATAATCAGTTGTTGACGCAGACCGTCATCTTCGTGTGAAATGTTCATGGGACAAAGCTTAACCGCAACTTGCCAGCGAGGAAAGGGAGCGATGAGTTTCGAAATTGAGCGCAAGTTTCTGGTCAAAGATGATTTTTGGAAGTCACTTCCTGCAATCTATTTTTGCCAGGGTTATCTGTGCCGAGATCCGAACCGAACGGTGCGGATTCGCATCGCGAATAACGCGGCCAGGATCACGATCAAAGGTGCGATCGTTCAAGGAGTTCGATATGAGTTTGAATATGATATTCCGATTGAAGATGCCAACATACTTCTGGACATGTGTGACAAACCGCTGATTGAGAAGAATCGAAGATTACTGGCCGTCGGCGATCATTGTTGGGAAATCGACGAATTTCTTGGGGACAACCTTGGACTTGTGGTTGCCGAGATTGAGTTACAATCGAACGATCAAGAATTTGAGATTCCGGATTGGGTTGGCCCAGAAGTCACCCATGATCTAAGGTATCAAAACTCCAATTTGGTCCACAATCCTTTCAGTGCCTGGCCTGAACAGCGTTGAGAACCGACATAAATTCCACACCTTGCCATCGGACTGGGTAAAATGCGATTCGTAAGCCACTTGGAAGCAGCAATCGACGGTACGATTCTTGATCATCAATCGATTCAAACGTTGCACGAGGGTCGCCCGCTGTGGGTCCGGTATGACTTGGCAGCGATCCGGCAGATGCTTCCAAAGTATAGTCTGCATGAGCGGGCGAATGACATGTATCGATATCGGGAACTGTTGCCAGTCGGTGACGAGATTCCACCGGTTTCGCTCGGTGAAGGATGCACTCCATTGTTGCTCGCGCAGCGACTGGGAAGAAAGCTTGGCGTCCCTAACTTGTGGATCAAAGATGAATCGCAACTGCCGACAGGAAGTTTTAAGAGTCGCGGACTCTCGATGGCAATCACCATGGCCAAGCATTTTGGAATTCAACGAGTGGCGATTCCCACCGCCGGAAATGCGGGAGGAGCAACGGCAGCCTACGCCGCGCGCGCAGGCATTGAGTCGTATGTCTTGATGCCAGCCGACACACCGATCGTCAATCAATTCGAAACCCAATTGGCCGGAGCAAAAACATTTTTGGTCAACGGGTTGATCAATGATTGCGGTAAAATTGTTCGCGCCGGAAAAGAGGCAGGAATGTGGTTTGATCTGTCGACGCTGAAAGAACCCTATCGAATCGAAGGGAAGAAAACGATGGGATTAGAGCTGGCCGAACAACTGAAGTGGAAGTTGCCCGATGTGATTCTTTACCCGACCGGCGGCGGAACCGGACTCATCGGTATGTGGAAAGCATTTAACGAACTGCGCGAACTCGGGTGGCTGGAATCCGCAACCATGCCGCGGATGGTTGTGGTTCAATCATCAGGCTGCGCTCCGATCGTCAAGGCCTGGGAGCAAGGAGAGCGCTTTGCGCAACCTTTTTTGAATGCTCAGACGATCGCCAGCGGGATTCGAGTTCCCGAAGCCGTCGGTGATTTCATGATCATCGATGCCGTGCGATCAAGCCAAGGCACCGCCGTCGCTGTTCCCGAATCGCAACTCCTGGATTGGCAGGAAATGGCCGTGCGGAGCGAAGGGATTTCGGTTTGTCCAGAAACCGCAACGTGTGTGGGTGCGCTGCAACAACTTGTCCAAAGTGGCTGGATAAAACGGGATGAACAAGTCGTCCTGTTTAATACTGGAGCGGCTCAGAAATATTTGCCCGTACCGCCGATTCAACTGCCCGTAGTTCATTCACTCGAATGCATCATGAAACAGAATTGAAATTGGGAAGGTGAACGTGTCGTCTCAATCGAGTTTGACCTTGCCAATGATCCGATCGCGAGTCAGATGTTGCGGTGCCCACTCTCGACTATCTCTGGAAATCGGAATATTGTCACCGACCACAAAATACTGGTCGTCCCCAAGTTGCCATGCCGATTGGTTTGCCCGGGGTCCACGATCGTAAAAAACATGTCGGTAGATAGCTAATTCTTGGACCAAAAACGACTCGTTGATCCCACCCAGGGAAACCGCATCAACAACCGCCTGGTCGGCGTCGATTCGGTCGAAGGATTTGTAAACAACGTTGTGACCGTTGACTGAAATCGCTAATTGATCATCGAACCATGAAACCGAAATGTCGCTCGATTCGGGATTGCCGGGAGACTCAGGGAACGCGTAGGTCTGGTGTTCAAACACCACGTAATGGCGAAGAAAATCAAAGCCGATGTTTTGATAATCGTGCCCGTCGTGAACTCGCAGATGGACGACCGGACGGCTTGAACTATCCAAACGAATTCGAACAAGAAGTTCCGCCACAGCGTGAGTTTCGCGAGTCAAGTTTTGATTGATTGCATAAAAGTCATCGATAGTGTCCGGAAATCGATCGGTGTTGCGACGATAACAACGTCGGTGTTGATAGACCAGCCAGTCAATGGATTCATCGTCGATTGAGCCAACCTTGCCAGATGAATCGTCCTGACCTGTCTGTGAAAGCGAAGGTGATCCCCGATAGAATAATCCCTGTGCGTCAACCGTCCACCTGGAATTGGGTTTAAAACTCGTAAATCGCTCTTTCAGGGGTGACACCTCATGATCAAAGCGATAGACCGCAATGAGGCCGGATGATGCAATGGTCAGCGGATCCACCCGCACCAACCGGCCGTCAATTCGAACGTTTCCATCGATAAATTGAACCGTTTCGCCAGGCAGACCAATAATTCGCTTAACCATGTAATTTTTATTGTCATCCCTGGCGATCGCTACGACATCCCAGCGCTGCAGTGGCTCGCTTGGTCCGAGCAGCTCAAGCTCGACGAAATCGCCTGAACCGGGGCGCGACGATTTGCGGTCATGTTCCGACCCGCAATTCGGACAAACCAGTTTGCCATCACGTGGCAACTGTTGATCGACAATCGTAAATTCAATCCAGCAGCGGCCGCATTCAATTAAGTCGTGTTCGCCAATCAACAAAGGGGCCATCGAAATTCCGACGACCTTGACGTTGACGGGCTCAGTCCTGCGACACCCCAATGCACCGGACACCAACAGCAGCGAAACCAGCAAAAGTAAAGGAGTTATCCATGACAGTGTTACTTGACTGAGTCCGGGATGTCGTACGCGCACGGTTGGAAGATTGATATTGGATCGGAATCTGAGACGCCAGTTGCGTTTTAGGATTGATGAGAAATTGGTGCGCCGTTGAGTTGGCATCATCGTCGGGGCCTGTATTGCGCAGTTCAGTGCCGGGCTGTGCAGTTGCACCGTTTATTTTACGAGAGTTCGCAGCGAAATCAAAACAGATCTTTGATATCGCAATCGGCGAGCGAGTGCCGGGCAATCATTGGCATTGGGATTTGCCGACAGCTTGTCAAGAGATCGACGGGGACGATTCGGAAACTGCGTGTCTTAGTAGTGGCTTCATGTGAGGGAGTCTGACCTGCCGTCCCCAAAACGTTGGAGCCGTTCGAAACGCGACGACTTAGCTGTCACGTAGACGGCGTCTGAGCAGCCGATTAACGGCGCAGTTCGCCATCGTATAAACGATCGCTGGCGATCGCTGCCTTGCGAGGTGATTGGATTTGATTGGACAGGACGCTAGAAGTTCGGCCCCTGTTCGAGGACGTTGGTTCATTGGCGGCACCTGAATAATATTCCTGGTCGGTGTGCTGTACGTGAATTGACTCGTCATGCCGTTCATGGTGCTCGACGTAGGGGGTTGCGTACATCGGATTTGGCGGCACGCGATCGGTTTTGTGGTAGCAGTTCCCCTGCCCCCAACTGATGCGCCGCTTAACTTTGCAGATTTGTTGTTGAATATCAGCTCGGATCGGGCAGGCAGGATAACAATGAGAAGGTTGTTGGTTCCAGTTAATGTAGGGTGAAAATCGTTTGTCCTCTTGATGATCACAGTTATAGAACCAGCCTGCGCGCCCTGTGTGAAGTTGAAAGATCCGCCCCCGAACCCAGGGGTCGTCGGGCTGGTATTGAATTGGTCCGGACAGGTAGTCGAGTTGTACGTTTTGAGCGAAACTCTGTAGCGGGACCATTGAACAAAGTAAGAATGATAAGCTTGAGATAAATTTCATCGCATTCGTTCCGCTTGGAGATCAGTGACGATTTTTATCACCGAAGGTGTGTGCCAGGGATGCGCCCGTTCCGATTTGCCGTGCGTCCAAAATAGCCGCTCTTTCAGAATCATTGATCGGATCGGGGAATTTGCGAATTCCGATATTTTTGGATTCGGACGACAAACTGGTAGGACTGATCTGGCTTGCCGAGTTGAAACAACTGGAAAAGATGGAAGAGTTTGTGCGAAGCTATGCCGGTTGTGAGAATTATCCCTAAACTTTATGCTTTACCGTTGTCCAAAGTGTGAGTTTGCGGTCAAAACAGGAGTGCTTGCAAAGATTGACACTTGGAGCGAGCGAACCAAATTCTAAATCGAGCGAAGACATGGATTCCGGTTATGGAAGCATTGCGAATTGGAGCTGTATCCTATTTGAATACCAAGCCCCTGGTTTATGGTATGTCTGGCGCTTCCCCATCCAATATCTTAACGAGGCGCGTGAATCTCGATCCCTCATCCGACGCTCAGTTACATCCAGTCGAATTAGTCGATGCATTCAGTAATGGCCAGGATCGGGAGTCCTTGCGGTTCGAATTATCATTTGACCTCCCGAGTCGTCTTGCGGACAAGTTGGCGCATGGTGAGATTGATGTCGCGTTGATTCCTTCCATTGAAATGCTCGATCATCCAGGTTACGTCGTGGTATCCGATGCCTGTATCGCTTGTCGAGGTCCGGTTTGGAGTGTCAAATTCCTGAGCCGAAAACCACTTGAGGCAATTCAAACCGTTGCGCTGGACGAGGGGAGTCGAACGAGTGCCGTATTGACCAAAATCATGTTGAACGAACTCGGTGTGAACCCGACCTATCGACAATTGGACATCGATGCGGACTGGCGACAAGTTGACACCGATGCGGTCCTGATCATCGGCGACCGGGCCATGGACATTGAACCCGTGGACCGACCCTCAGGGTGGATCGAGGCCCGAACAACGCTGCATCAGGAATTCCCGATCATCTACGATATGGGTGACTGGTGGTACCGTTCGACAGGGTTTCCATTTGTATTTGCCGTCTGGACGGCAAGCCCGAATGTGACGACCCAACAACTGAACGGGTTGACGATGCTACTGAATCAAAGCCGAGATTCTGGATTGAATGCATTGCGCCAATTGGCGAATTGGAACGGGCCAAAATATGGGCTGACGGAACAGCGATGTTTGGAGTATTTTAAAGATAATTTACATTTCTTTTTAGGCGAGCGAGAAAAGCAGGCGCTGGACCTGTTTTTTCTCAAGGCCGAACAAGCAGGGTTATTAACCTATGAACGCGCGGACAGATTCCACGATTGTCAGACTTCTTGAGAGAGCCATTGAGGGGGAGCGTTTGTCATCCGCTGAGGGGTTGCAACTGTTACAGTGCAATAACCTGTCGATGCTGGGTGCTGCCGCCAACCGCGTGACTCAGCGATTTCATCCTGAGACGTTTCGTACTTACAATATCGATCGAAATATTAACTACACAAATATCTGCACTGCGGTTTGCGATTTCTGCGCCTTTTATCGGTCTCCCAAGAGCGACGAGGGGTACGTACTGCCGCGCAAGGAGTTGCTGGCTAAAATTGACGAAGCCGTCGAATTGGGGGCGGATCAGATATTATTGCAAGGGGGACTGCACCCCAAGTATAAACTCGATTGGTATGAGGAAATGCTGAGGGACATCAAATCTCGATTTCCGCAAGTCAATATTCACGGCTTTAGCCCTCCGGAAATTTATCATTTTTCAAAAGTCAATAAATTAACGCTTCACGATGTCCTGTCGCGACTACAATCGGCCGGGATGGGAAGTTTGCCGGGCGGCGGTGCTGAAATTCTGGTTGATCGAGTTCGAGACGAGATCACACGTGGCAAAGTGATGACCGATGACTGGCTGAATGTGATGCGCGTCTGGCATGAGCTCGGAGGGCGCAGCAGTGCGACGATGATGTTTGGGCACGTTGAGACGCTCGAGGAGCGGATCGAACATTTGGAGCGGTTGCGACAACTGCAGGACGAAACGGGAGGTTTTACCGCATTCATCTGTTGGACCTTTCAACCCGAAAACACCGATCTTTCACATCTTGCTCCCGCTGGCTCACACGAATATCTGAAGATGCTGGCCGTTGCCAGATTGTATCTGGACAATATTCAGAACATGCAGTCAAGCTGGGTGACTCAAGGTCTTAAGATCGGGCAATTGGCGCTGACGTTCGGTGCCAATGACATGGGAAGTTTGATGATCGAGGAAAATGTTGTCGCCGAAGCAGGCACGGTTCACTACCTGACACTCGACGAAATTCGCGACGCGATCTCCGAACTTGGATTTATCCCACGTCAACGCAATGTACATTATCAGCTCATTGGCGAGGATCACGAAGCCCAAGCGATCGAGGCGAATAAACATTGGACGAATCATCGTCGCGTGGCACCTGCCAACCACGGTCATCCGAATGACCTCGTGGAAATCACTTAAGTTTCTTCGATAACTCTGCGACGTCGCCGAATGTCAAAACGAGGATTGAAACATTTGGCAATTCGTGGGGTTCAACCATGGCGGATTCAACGATGACGGATTCAGCCGGTACCAGCAATTGCCAGGCGGTTGTCAGGTCACACAGCGCTTGGCAGATTTTTACGAAACCCGGCAGCGAAGATTTGTTTATCGTAATAGCTTGAGTTCGACGAAATGTTTCGCACCATGTTGAAGTCGTTGGGCCAGCTTCTTCGAATCGCATGATTCCGGAGACTCGAGCACTGTGATAGCTGGACATTAGGGTTGGAGAGAATTAACCGTGGGGCGCAAGCCACGGTTTTTGCCCCGGGAAGCGTGGCTCGCGCCCAATACCGCTAAATCGAGATTTCAATTTGTTCGGCGAAGCGTCCGATGGGTTTGGGTGGACGGCGGTCGGTATCTTTTTTGGTTGGCCAAGCTTTCGATCGTTTTTTTAGTTTACGCGGGTTGATTCGATCAACCCGC
>JBGTDM010000049.1:0-12301 GCA_041748315.1 Pirellulaceae bacterium | reverse complement strand
GTAGGTGCGACTGGCGATGGTGAGCGATTCTGTGGCCGTAATCAGAGTTCGAAGGGGGTCAGGTACATTTTTCGGCTGTTGAAACCTTTTGAGATTATTCAACCCATTCATTCCGAAAAATGTACCAGACCCCTGGTAAGTCCGTCCGATCGTGTTGCCATAACGACCACTGATTCCGCTGACCAGCCGCGAAGCGGCGTCGTAGGTCATCACGTCGCTATCGGCGATCGTACCGCTCGGCGAATTCGCCTTCGTGCGGTAATCGCGTTGTAACAGACGGGAGGCCATGTCATATACCAACGTTTGCTCCGGGTTCCGAGAGGGTCAGGTACATTTTTCGGCTGTTGACGATTTTTAACGCGATGAAACCCAATCCCGCCGAAAAATGTACCAGACCCTTAAATTGTAACCGACCGGCCGGATCATAAGCAAGTTCGATAATCCCGTAACTGGCGTCACCGGGGTTGCCGCCCGTATGGTCGGCGTAGGTCTCTTTGATTTTCTCGTTTCGTTCGTTGTATTCATAGCCAGTCGTGCGGTTCTCGGAATCCGTGATCGACAAGACATTCCCGTTTTTGTCGTAGGTTTGACTGGTCACGCCGTTGAGCCGATCGGTTTGTAGCTTCTCCGAAAGCGTGACGCGGAATGGTCTTCGGAAATGCCGTGTTTTAAGGGGTGAAACGTCGCGTGACTCGTTTGGGGTGAGTCACACGATTCGGGTGAAGCGACAATACATGCATCGGTTTGTGCCGCCCTTTCAGGGCTTGGGTAACAATTGCCATTACCACCCGGGGCGGCGCTGCGCTCTGCCCCGGGCTGATTTGTCCCGGCCCCGTCGGGGCGACCGACCGCGGTATTCAACTTCATGACAATCATCATCGTCCGGTTAATTTGTCCAGGCCCTTTCGGGGCGACCCACCGCGCCCCGGAAAATCCCGAACGACATTGTCATCTTCCCATGCGCGACACCGGACGCGCGAAAGACCGGGCAGGACCCTGAAGATAGTCGCGACGCAGTCTGGCCATCAACACGTAAGCGAATGTCGAAAGCAGCAACCGGAACTGATTGGCTAGAAAGTCATGGCAACTGGTTCGATCGGCAAACAGCATCAGTTGCTGCTCCTTGATTCGATTTTCCATGTCGCCTCGCATGGCGTAGATGTCGTCGTAGAATTCTTGCGGCGTGTGATCGAGATTCGTTACGACGAAACGCGTGTTGAGCCCTTCCAACAAACGTTCTGACTTGATGATCATGCGTCGTTCTTTGTCCCACGTACTGGCCGCGAAAACGGTCTCGCCAAACAAGCGAACTTTGTCACCCGTCCGTTCGAATTCCGTCTCGGCTTGCTCCATCAGCGACTCGGCGTCGGACGCAGCATCCGGTTCTCCAGTCGACAGAGCGTGGAAGGAGATGCCATCGGCTCGTCTTCGACCGGAGCCACGCCGGCGGCAACTTGCAGAGCCGAATCGCTTCGCGTCGTTAGCCCGCATTTCTCACAACGATGACTTTTGCGTTGGCGATCGCTCGATTGTTGGGCAAATGTCAGTGTTGTCGGCAACGGTGCGTTCAGGTCAAAGTGTCGGCCTGAGGACGTGTCGGCCAGAGGACAGGCCGACCTACTGTAGCTGCCGCTGTCCCCAGCGGCAGATGGCCCCTCTCGACGCTTTCCATGTGAGAAATGCGGGTTAGCTGGTCGTTGAGGTCTTCGTAGCCCGCGGCAATGGAAAAGATTCGCGGAGCCAGCATGGTCCGCTGATCGTGCGTTATTGCATCAGGGTTACGCGGGTCAGCAATTGGCGTCGTTGGTGGCGTCAATCAGTCCGATTTTACGATCGATTTTTTAAAGCAGCAGAATTCCGGCATCACTGGTCAGCCGCCCACCGAGAAAATCCGCCACAACTTTACGGCGACCCAAACTTGAAAACCCCATCGACTTGCTGGTACACTCTGTCATGATAAAGCCTCCTGCTTTTTTGGAACGTTCTGGCGTCGCAACCAACGTTGTACAAGGCAAAAGGCTTTTCTTATAGGTGATTCCAATTAAATCGATGAAATATCCGAGCTAGAATTTCAACCGTTGATGGCACTGACAATTATGCCATGGATCGAAACAGGGCCCTTGATTGAATTAACCCTCAGGAGGGCGTTATCTGCTTCACGTCCAGAAGGGCAGAAACACCCTGCATTTCATGAAATGACAATCTGCGGTTGTCTAAATGCCGTATATCTATTTTACTGAAGTCGAAGTGCGCAAATTACCGCGAGTAATCGAGTTCCCTGTCGCTATTGAAACCCCTTTGAAATTATCACGTTGCCGAGGAAATGTATGGTCAGTGATCGCTTGAGACGTCGATTTGGCAACTGCTTTTTGATGGCATTGATGTTGTCAACTTCGTTGACTGCGCTGGCTACGGGACAAGAGCCTGCCAATGAGGCTGGGGACTGGGTGATGTTTGGACGCGGTCCAGATCGCAATATGGTATCGGAAATGAAAGGTGTTTCAATTGACTTCGATTTGGTTGAAGAGACGCATGTTCGGTATCGATTACATTTAGGGTCGCCGACGTACGCCAATCCTGTTGTCGCCAATGGCAAGATATTCGTCGGCTCAAACAACGAAGCCAAGTATCGCGACAACCATCATGGAGATCGCGGTTGCCTTCTCTGCTTTGATGAAGAGACGGGGGAGTTTCTCTGGCAATTGACTCGTGAAAAGCTCGCTCAAGGGAACGTCAACGATTGGGCCTACCAAGGCATTTGCTCGACACCGCATGTGGTGGGAGATCGACTCTACATCGTAACGAATCGCTGCGAGATCATGTGTCTGGATGTCAACGGATTTCGAGATGGGACAAATGACGGTGTGTATCAGGATGAGGTCGATTCGACCGAGTTTGACGCGGATATTATCTGGTCGCTTGACATGATCGAAGAACTCGGCGTGTTTCCGCACAATTTGGCGACGAGCTCGCCTCTTGTTTATAACGATAAAGTTTACCTTTTAACTTCAAACGGTGTGGCTGAAGATTTGATCGAGGTTCCCGCCCCAGATGCTCCTAGTTTTCTTTGCCTCAACAAAGACACCGGCGAGGTCATCTGGCAGGCAACACCCGAGCATAAAATTCTGCATGGCCAATGGAATTCCCCGGCCATCGGCGTGGTCAATGGTGTCCCGCAAGTCTATTTTCCGGGAGGCGATGGGTGGTTGTATGCCTTCCACGCAGACACTGGTGAACTAATTTGGAAATGTGATTTGAATCCCAAGGCCGCTGACTGGAAATTGGCCGGGAGGGGAACTCGTAACTATACTGTCGCAACACCAGTTTTTTACGAAAACACGGTTATTCTCGGGGTCGGCCAGGAACCGGAAGGTGGCGATGCTGTCGGTTACCTGTGGCGAATTGATTCGACAAAGCGTGGAGATGTTAGCGAAGAACTTGGTGAGTTCGGAAAACCGGGAACACCCAATCCGAATTCCGGAATTATATGGCGCTATGGGGGAGTCGATGCGGATGGCACCATTACGGGCCGCGTCAACGAGTTGATTTTTCGAAGGACCATTTCAACCGTAGCCATTGGTGATGGGCTTGTCTTTGCGGCCGACCTGAGCGGCTTTTTGCATTGCGTCGACCTTGAAACGGGCGAACGACTGTGGATCAACGACATGCTAACCGTTATTTGGGGATCTCCAGTTCTCGTTGATGGCAAAGTGTTCATCGGCAATCAGGATGGCATCTTAGTTGTTTATGAAGCTAGCCAAGAGGGTCCCAACATTCTCAACGAAATCGAAGGCAACGGGGCGCCCATTTATAGTACTCCGACTTTTGCCAACGGCCGGATGTACATGACAGACGGAAACTCACTTTATGCGGTCGAAGTTACAAAAGCGGCAGACAAATAGCTTCACGCTCTCATTTTGGCGTCGGGGCGATTGCCGAAACCATGACCATTCAGCGCTGACGAAGTACAATCGCAATCGTGCCGGTGACTACCAGCATCTCGCGCCCTGTTGAGCCAATCGGGTCCCTGATTTGCGATCGCCGCCAATCGACCCGCTTATTCATCGTCCACGTTTTCTTCTGGTGCTTCGTCTTCTGATGCTTCGTCTTCTGATGCTTCGTCAGTGGACTTACGCCATTTTTCGAACCAAGCGCGAAGGTAGAGCTGCTGTGCCAATTGTCGTGAAGGACGTCGCCAACCATGATATTCCTCCGGCATACGCACCAGCAGCGTCTCCTTTTTTAATACCTTCAACGCGCGATAATATTCTTCGCTTTGAGTCATCGGGGTGCGCAAATCAGCCTCACCGGTCATCACCATGGTTGGGGTACTGACTCGATCGACGTAAGCCAGTGGAGACCGCATCGAAAACTCCAGCGGATCTTCCCATGGGTATCGTCGAAACTGATCGTACCAACTCGGTCCATCTGTCGTTCCGACGAACGAATGCCAGTTGATCACCGGCCGCATGGAAACTGCAGCTCGAAAACGGTCGGTATGGCCGACGATCCATGCAGTCAAAACTCCACCCCCGCTGCCACCGCAAACAAACAGATTATCTTCATCGATCCATCCCTTGGCGATTGCGGCATCAACCCCAGCCATCAAGTCATCGTAGTCGCGGCCGGGATAGCTGTATTGAATTCCATTGACGAAATCCTGGCCATAGCCGGTACTCCCTCTTGGGTTGGTATACAGTACGGCATAACCCTCCGCAGCGAAGTTTTGAAACGCCCAATTGAATGAAACGGAATACATGGACCAAGGTCCACCATGAATCCACATGACCATCGGGTATTTTTTTTCGGGATCGAATCCAACGGGCTTAATTAGCCAACCTTGCACATCGAGCCCATCTGAGGACTTGTACCACAACTCTTCGACTTCCCCCTGTTCAATATCCGCCAATACGTCGCGGTTAACATCCACCAACGATTGAAGTTGGTCAGGTGTATCCAGAGAAAATGCAACTAACTCACCCGGCTGGTGGAAGCTTGAACGAATTGCAGCAACTCGACCGTCTTTTGAAAAACTGCAATTTCCCAGCATATGAACACCGCTGGTGATACTCGTCAGTTGTCCCTCGATATTTGCAAATTGTAGATTAGAGCTCCCATGTTTTCCCACTTCAAAAAATATTCCGGAGCTATCCTCGGACCAGTTGAGATTCCCCGGGCTGCTTGGTAAATCACCGAGCAGTAGCCGTTTATTTTCTCCTGACGCGTCCATCAAATAGATTTGGGACAAATGGGAAGTGAATTTTTGTTGATCGAAACCGGTATACGCAATCCATTGTCCATCGGGTGAGACCGTTGGATTGCCATCGGGCCCTTCGCGATCCGTCAAAGGACTAATTTCCAGCGTTGCAAGATCAATCGAGTAGATTTCTGAGTCCCCGCGCAAATACTCGGCATCGGGTTTCCGTATCGCCGAAACAAAAAGTCTGGATCCATCGGTGGACCATGCTGCCGCACTGTGGTTAAAGTCACCCGAGGTAATTTGCCGCGGCGTTCCCCCTAAACTCGAATCGATCGTGAATACTTGAGTAAAACCGGTTGGTTGATAGCCGCTCCCGTCGCGTTGCCAGCTCAAGCGATCTACCACAACCGCCCCATCAGCCCACTTGGCACCGGTAGGCCGCGGCGGAAGTTTGATTGTGAGCGGTTGGATCTTACTCGGCATAAATTGAGTAAACGCCAGTTGAGTTCCGTCTGGTGACCAGACAATTCCTCCCGGTGGCTTTTCGAGGCGAGTCAACTGCGCAACCTCACGCGTATCCGCCCACATCACATGTAATTGCGTCGAGCCATCGCGATCCGATAAAAAAGCGAGTCGTGATCCGTCGGGCGACCAAACTGGATTGGTATCTCGCCAGTTCCCAAGCGTCAGTTCGCGGATACGGTTGCCGTCAAAATCAGTCATCCAAAGATTACTACGACGTTGGTCCGTCATCACGTCGATCCAAGTTCGCGTAAAGATAATCGTTGTTCCATCGGGCGAAATCTGCGGACTCCCGACACCTTCCATGTGCATAAACGTGTCATCATCCAAACGACCGTTAGTCTTAGAATCATTGTCGTCGAAGGCAGTCAACGGTTGTGGATATAACAACGTCGCAACCAGAATCGAACACGCCACAACTCGATGTACATCTATTTTCACGATTTTATACTCCAGTAGGTTCGGTGATTGATATTTCGAGCGGGTCAATTGTCATTATTGCAATCTCGACTGACAGCCAAGCTGGCGTCAAGACATCCGACAAAATGCATAAACCAACATGGCGCGTCCAAGGACCGACCGAACTAATTGAACACGCTGTCGCCCGATTGTGGAGACGGTTGAGAATATCGTTTCAAAAAGGTGGGTTCAATCGAATTCGCCTTGGGATATCCTCGACCTGCCGCTTTCTGCATTGTAATCAAAAGTGCAGGAATCCCCACCAGTCGTTTGACGCGCAAAAGAAATACTTTCCAAATCGTTGGCGATTCTACAGTGTCGAGCAATGATCCCCAGTGGTACCCAAATTCGCGGGACTTTATCCGTCGGAAACCACTGCTTAAACCTACAGCGCAAGGTATGTACGTCAGCCTTTCCAGGCTGACCCAATCCGCTCGATTTGGCAATGGATTCCATACTTTTCCGGAGCGTACGTTTAGTTGGAATCAGGATCACTGTTGATCACGAATATGGTCGTCGTACCACTAACCTCATTCCCCACAAGCAGCAATGGCCGCCTCTCGGCATCAGGGCTTTCCGCAGCGGAAATAAAGTGAAGGCCTTCGGCGCCCAGGTCTGTCCTGGTTGGATCGGAACGGCTGTCTTCCGCGATCGTGAAGTCTCGATTGTTAATGTATTGAATAAACGTTGTTTTGTCGGGCTTGGTTATGTCATAAACCATCACCCCTCCAATACGCTCCAATCCCAAAAAGGCGTAGGTTCGCCCGTTGACGTCGCCGACAGCCAATCCTTCCGGTTCCGGACCTTTTGCCGGTGAGCGTCGATCCAATTGAATGTCGCGGTACACGTGATCTGAATTAAAGTAATCCGGGTACATCTCCGTGATCGTCTCCTCAAGCTGTGAACCGGTATCGAACACGAGTTCCAAGCCCGTTTCAGTCACTCGCCAAATCGACATTGATCTCCCACCAAATGTATACAGCTCGTTATAAACGCAGTCGGTTTTAACATTGGTTTTCATATCAGAAGGATCGCGACCATTGCTGATTCCCAACGTCGTCGTCACGATGAGTCGTCCCAGATTTGCGTCAACATGTAGTTGCTTAGCATCTGGAAATGCGGTGGGATCGAGCCGCATCTCGCTCACTCGAATCTCTTCGGACCATGCGCTGTAATCTCGTGTATCACCCTCGTTGGCCGTTAATACATACGTCTCACCATCAGTTTCATAAAGCCGGATGCTATCTGGTTGATAAATGCCGAACACGGGCCAGTGACGAATATTGATACCACCATCTTTGTCGCTCGCATCAAATCCATTTCCGGACCATTGCCCGGTAGCGGACCAGTCCTTGAATCCTAACGGATAAATATGTTTTACAGTCGCTGTGGCAATATCGATGACACCAATTGCATTGTTTTCCTGAAGTGACACATAAGCGGTGGTCGAGTCACTATTGACTTCGACCCATTCCGGTTCGAAGTCCTGAGCGGCCGTCGAACCTGGACCGAAAATGCGAACCCCTTGAGCACGTAACTCGTCCTCGCGTCCATTAAACTCGCGAAAATGAACGGTACGCACACTTGATTGGTGCAATTCAATTACGCCATCAGCTAGATCGATAATCGAAACCGAGCCCTCTGGGTCGATCGAGTAATCGTCATTAGGCTCGCCTTCGTTAGCAACTATGACAAACCTTCCGTTCGGAGAGAATGTAAGTGCATCCGGCAGCGCCCCAACTTCGACCACGCTTAAGCGAATCCCGTCGGCGTCGTAGAAAGCGACAAACCCGTTATCGGTTCGAACTGCGGCCTCAATCGCGATTGCAACAATTCCGTTGTTAACTGCGACACTGTTGGCAACAGCCCCTAAATCCGAGACATCAATCGTCGATAGACGAATTGGCGCTGCAGCATTGCTCAAATCAAGTACATCGATTTCACCACTGGCAGCATTGACCACAAAGGCACGCCGAGAATTCGGCTCATAGGTCACGATTTCGGCGGCACTTTCGTTATAAATTCCGCTCTGGTACTGACCAAGCACCGAAAGTTGAATCGATGATTGAGGCGTATCAATGGATATCGTCAAATGATCAGCCTGATGAAGCCCCGACCACGTTGCGGCACCGAACAACAAAGCGCCAACGACGAATATGTGTGTGTTTACCGACATTATGGACCCTCTGTTTGACAAATGGTTACCGCTCACCCAATCGCACGTGGAGTCGAACGCATGCTCGATTTTTTAACGTGAAACGGAGTTTAGCCGGAACAATTCATTCGGTACATCGACGTTAAGAAAACATAAAAAACAACGGCTCATTTGAGGATTAAGGCGATCGAGGCAGGGATTCTAATTGCGAGATGAGGTCGCATTTCATCGCTGTAGGTCGAATATCACGCGGCAAGCGCCAGCGGAATTCAATGCCCTGCTGAGGCCCTTCCGGGATCGCTCGTCGGCGATCGTTTGGGATTTTTTCCCTGAAACGCCGCTCTAAATCGGTAAAAAATATGTTAGAATCTAAGGAATTCCAGGCGTTGTCTCTTCGTCCGTCGATAACGACATTTTCGAGAATGTATCGGCCAGAGTAACGCGATCGCAAATCAATCAGTTTTTAAGTAAACCATGAGCAATGACCCCCGCAATCCTGCCGAGTTTGGAACGCAGCAATTCCAAAAAATCCAATTCGGACACAAGCCGCATGAAGAGATCAAGACGGGCGACACGGAAAAGGCTGTTCACAAGCGGATCGACAAGCCTGCTTCGATTCTAAAGTGGATGGCGATTCTCAATCTCGTTTTGATTGGCGGCGGTGGACTCTTTTATGTGTCCAACCTGGCATCGCAGAGACACGAGTACGTGGATGGATGGAACGCAATCGCGTTAGATGAGTATCGGTCCAGAAAAAGGGTTGGAGCCCACAATCCCAAGATAACCAAGAAAGAGGAAGCGGAAATCAAAAGGGAAACCGATTGGAACAAGAACTATTTCACGATTATCCTCGGGTTCAATACGGTCGTCCTTTTCGCCAGCATGTGCTTTTCGACATTCATCGCGGTATCGGCGCACAAGATGACTAAATTGAAGGGATACAATCAAGGCATTGTCGCCAGCGTTATGAGTTGCATCCCAGGCGTCTCTCCTTTGTTGCTCATTGGAATCCCATTTGGGATATGGAATTTAGTGGCCCTTTCCAGCAAAGACGTCAGGCGCGCGTTTGATCGCTAGGCGATGTTTTTTCGACAGGAATTGCACGGAATGGACTTCGCGATCGATGTTCGCAACTTGATCAAAACCTACCCGGGCCGCCCACCGGTCGAGGCCGTTCGAGGCATTGATTTGCGGGTACCGATGGGTGAGTGCTACGGTGTTCTTGGACCCAATGGTGCCGGCAAAACCACAACCATTGAAATCCTCGAAGGGTTGATGCCGGCAACGTCTGGCGAGGTTCGCTTGCTGGGGCTTACCTGGAAGCAGGACGCCCACAGCATTCGCCAGAAAATTGGCGTCTCTCTACAGGAGTCCAAACAGAGTGACAAACTCTCGGTTCGAGAAACAGTTCGTTTATTCAGGAGCTTTTATGCTTCGGGAACTTGTGTCGAACGTGTGATTGAACAAGTCGGCTTGATGGATAAAGCAAAAGCATGGGCCAAGAACTTATCTGGAGGACAACGGCAACGGTTGGCGATTGCCTGCGCAATCATCGGGAATCCACAATTGCTGTTTCTCGACGAACCAACGACCGGACTTGATCCGACCAATCGGAGGCAACTATGGGAAATCATTCGTCGTTTCCGAGAGTCGGGTCATACCATTTTGATGACGACTCATTACATGGAGGAAGCCGAGCGATTGTGTGACCGCGTCGCCATCATCGATCACGGTCGGATCATTGCCGAAGGATCACCCCGCGAATTGATTGCCAGTCTAGGCGCTGATCATGTCATCGAGTTTCAGGTCGATGACCCACAAATGCAATTGAACTCATTAGAAATTTCCGCACTGCCATCAGTCCAACTCGTTGAGTCGGACCGCACTGGATACAGAATATCCGTCGGACAGCCGCACGAAGTTCTTCCGGAGTTAATGCGTTTGGTCGCCAGGCATCAACTGCAGTTGACCGGACTGGCGACTCGAAATGCGACACTCGAAGATGTGTTTATCCACTTGACCGGACGGCATTTGAACGATGACATCGGGCCGAACACGGGTCCCGGTGACGGTCAAATTCGAGGTGTCGACCATTCGGAAACTGGTTTTGCTGCCGAACCGATTTCGAGCGCAGCGGCGCCTTTGACATCGAACCGTAGCCAAGACGTGCGGTCAACGAAAGAATTGAAGGGAACTCAGTTCAACGATGAATGATCGCTCGCAATGGAAGACGTTCAAGGACGCTATGGCGTCGTCATCCATGTTTCAACTTGTGATTACTCGATTGCTTGAATTCATTCGGCAACCTGAAGCAATCTTTTGGGTTTATCTTTTTCCAATCCTGATGGTGGTTGCGCTGGGCATTGCGTTCCGAACACAACCGATGGAGCAGTTTGATTTACTCATCGAGGAAGGGCCGAGGGCAGCGGAAATTGCCACGATATTGCAACGATCGCCGGATCATTCCTTTGATGTCCTGATTCTTTCGGCTGAAGAGTGCGCGACCAGACTGCGCACGGGTAAGACGAGTTTGGTTGTTGCTTTTATCGATGACAGTTACATTTACCGATTTGATCCAACTCGACCAGGAAGCATGGCCTCGAAGGCGGCTGTCGACGGGGTGTTGCAGGCCGCAGCGGGTCGAATCGACTCTTTTGTACCGATCGAGGAGGCAAAATCGGAACCAGGTGGCCGCTATATTGATTTTTTGGTCCCGGGCCTGCTCGGCATGGGGTTGATGGGCGGCGGCTTGTTTGGCGTAGGTTTTGCAATCGTCGATTTGCGAATTCGTAAGTTGTTAAAACTGTTTCTCGCGACCCCCATGCGACGCTCACATTTCCTGATTTCGTTGATGATCAGTCGAATGATTTTCATGGTGCCTGAGGTGTTACTGCTACTGGCATTTTCCTGGTTATTCTTCGGCGTAATGATTTACGGCAACGTGTTGTTGATTGTTGGGCTGATCCTGTTGGGGTCCATCCAGTTTGCTGGAATCGGATTGTTGATTGCATCGCGGGCCAAGACTCTGGAGGCCGCATCCGGATTGCTGAACTTGGCCATGTTGCCGATGTGGACGTTGAGCGGTGTGTTCTTTTCGTACGATCGGTTTCCCGATGCGTTGCACCCGTTCATTAAGGCACTTCCGCTGACACCATTAATTGATGCCTTACGGGCCGTGATGCTGGAAGGTGAAACCATGTCGCAACTTGTGCCGGAAATATTCCTCATGGCTGCGTGGGGCGTCGGTGCCTTTTTGCTGGCACTGGCAATCTTTCGCTGGAACGATTGAGGTTTTGGTCAACTCGCAACTTCGGATACGCCCGAACGATCAAAAAAAGTTTTTCTCGCTGAATACAATGATTCGACTCAACGATCTACAATTCGCCTATCCCAATTCAAATTTTGCGTTGAATATTTCGCATCTGGAAATTGGTCGCGGTGAAAAAGTCGCGTTTGTTGGACCAAGCGGAAGTGGCAAGACGACATTGCTGAACCTGATCTCTGGAATCCTGCTTCCGCAGCGGGGTAAGGTCGAGGTCGGAGGTGAATTGATTTCGAGCCTGAATGAATCAGCACGACGGAGATTTCGCATCTCGAATATCGGGCAAGTCTTCCAACGATTCGAACTGGTGGAATATCTCAATGTGCGCGATAACATCCTGCTCCCATATTTCATCAACCAGACATTGAAAATGACTGCACAGATCGTTGCGTCGGCCGACGCGATTGCCGATCAAATGGGGCTCGCTGACAAAATCAGTCGGTTGCCGACCCAATTGTCACAAGGTGAACAGCAACGCGTCGCCATTGGACGCGCAATACTGGTTAAACCGAGCTGGATTCTTGCTGATGAGCCGACGGGTAGCCTCGATCCAACGAACAAGTTAAAGATTATCGAGCTGTTGTTTTCACAGTGTGATAATCAAGGATCAAGCCTGATAATTGTGACGCATGATACGGCAATC
>JBGTDM010000048.1:0-2798 GCA_041748315.1 Pirellulaceae bacterium | reverse complement strand
GTGATATAGAGACATGGAGAGGGCAAACGCAACACGTAGGCCTTCAAATTGCCTTAGACCGAATTCAGGATTTTATTGAAGAAGTCGCGAA
The DNA here is from genome assembly GCA_041748315.1 of Pirellulaceae bacterium. GTDB lineage: Bacteria > Planctomycetota > Planctomycetia > Pirellulales > Pirellulaceae > CALMEE01. The sequence goes on along the minus strand of JBGTDM010000048.1, from coordinate 2,707 downwards.
GGATATTGCATTCGAAGCTGGCACTGCTGCAATACCACTTATGGCGATTGCAAAGATCCGATGGCTTGCAAGACTATTGGGCAAGTCGGATGACGACATCAAAGCCCTAATGAGAAGTGAGGGCAAGTCGATTGATGAGCTCACGGCAAAATATGCCCAAAGGGGGAAAGGCAAGAAGGCTGCCGATAGCAGCAGGGCTGAGAAGCACGGGGACTCAGGTCGCGCTCTTAGCAAGGCGGAAGAGCAAATTGCTGATCTTCAGGAGCAGCTCAAAAACGCTACAGGACGTGAAGCCAAGAAAATCAAGCAAAAAATAAAGAACATCACGGAAGCTGCGCAACGTGCAAAGAAAGGCGAAACACACCATCGTAGGTAAAAACATGAAACATGATTGGATTCCGTTGCACCGCGTCGGCCTGCTTGAATTTGGCACCAGTATTGATCGGTTCATAGAGAACGGAACTGCTACGGCCATCGACACCGATGACTCAACGGGCTGGCTCACCTTTGCGTACGACGATGATTCCATACGAGTCCACGTTGAGGATAGGCGAATTGTCTCGGTCGCCTGTTACGAGGATTGCTTGTTCAACGAAACGAATTTGATCGGGATTGACTTCGAGTCCATTGTGAAACTGTTGGGTTACACACCTGACGGGAGCCCAGATGTCATATTTATAGATGATGAGCCGCAGCAGGTTTACGAGTTCGAGAAGCTTGGAGCGCAAGTTTGGGTGAAGGACGGAAGGGTAACAACTGTGTTCTGTGAAGACGGGAATTAGATGCCCCAAACAGGGGAAAGCCACCTATTGTTGGCCCGGTGCGACCGTACGACGAAGCAACCAAAGCCCGAATTCCCGTGTATGACAATCACCATTTCGATCCCAAATTGGGACGAGTTGACCCTGACTATCCCAAAGGTCCGACAATTGGTGTTCGGAATGACAACGCTGGCGGGCGCGTACCGGATGGCGTGAATCTGCATACCGCCAAGGGCGGTTTCCAGACGGCGTTAAACGACCACATCAAAAAAGACCTTGGGTTTACAATTAAGCAATGGAACGATTTGCCTGATGCGACCCGCCAACTACATCTCAGGCGATATTACGCCTGTTTCGGCATTCCCCTTCCGTTTTAGGACACATCAAGTATGACTTACCACGATCAACTTGAACAATTGACGATTGATTTCGCACGTGATATCGACATCGCAAGAAATGTTGAATCGTCAAACCAAGAAGACGATTTGGCTATTAAAGCTGCTATCGTCGGTTTCTCGTACAATTCGCCCACCAGTGATTGGGCAAAAGGTCACTATGACTTCGTCCGTAATCGACTCGAAGCGGATTACTCAAGCGATCAACTGGATGATTATGGTGAAAACGGCGAAAACGTGAGGCTTTTTTTTGCACTAGCGATTGGGTTTCTCTTGGGGCTCTACCAGCAAGAAAGACTTTCTGACGATCAATTCAAGGAAGGAGAGCAGCAGATACCTGGCTTTACAATGCTACATTTGCCAAGATTGACGGAGCAGCCTGTCTAGTCTGTTGCCCCAAACAGTGTAGCGGGACAGGGTCGTCGAATTATTCCTGACGGCCAAATTGATCCGGCGGCAACTGTACTTGGCAATCGGTTCGGTGGGCAAGCGAGCGTTCGACTCGAAGGATTTGGCAATCGTGAGTTCGACTTCATTAGCGGTCGATCCGAGCTTCCCGGGGTCAGACCTTGTTTTTTGTTTCTTGAAGGCAAGACGTGGGCGTTTATGTGGCAGGAGAAAACTCGGGAGAAAACTCGGTGCCAGGCATATTGATTTGGGGAATTTGGGGAACGTATGTCGCATTGATTTGAGCAATTTGGCATACTGAAATACGAACTGGCAGCGCCAGTAACTGAATCAATACGGTACCGAGCGGAAACCCTGCAGGAATATTCACTCGCTGGCGCTTCGAGTTAGATAACAATGGCCCCCTGATATGTCCCCAACTCGTCTTTTTTATCAAGCGATTTATCATCAGCATTGATCATCTATACTCGGTTCACTGTTTTCCAAATCGATCGAATCAAGCTCAGCTTGCGTTCAACCGTGCGGGGGGCGACGCTAATATGCTCAGCGATTTCGGAGATAGTGAAACCGGATAACCTCATGCTGGCGACGGTTCGAGTTCGTTCGTCGGGCAACGCCGCAAAGACCATTCGGCAGGTCTCGGAAAATTCGACTGCAAAAGCTGGGTCATCGAATAGGTGCTTGGTGGGTAGGGAATTAGCAACCGGATCTCGGACTCCCGCTGAGTTACCGAGATTTCGCACCACGGCACGTTTTTTTCGATTCTCGAACTTGACATGATTCCGAGCTTTCCGAGTAGCGATTAACGTCAACAATCTCCAAAGTTCGTCTCGATTCACCACCTCAGAATATCGGCCGTTATTAAATCCGCCGAACATGGCATTGAGTGCCGAAAGTGCGATGTCCTCTTCGTCGGCCATGAGTTTGAGGTGGTCCTTCAGTTTGAATCGCGCGTATTCAGTCAACGATTCAAAATACCGGGACCAGATCTTCTCGATGGCAGCAGCATCGCCGACTCGGGTCATCTCGATCCACGCCGATACCGAATCTTCTGCAAGGTTTTTTTTCAAGGTGGTCAGACCCCCTGGCCTGCTCCCCAAAAGTTGATCCATATGTTATGAGAGTCTCATTGGCCTAAATTGG
>JBGTDM010000047.1:0-2036 GCA_041748315.1 Pirellulaceae bacterium | reverse complement strand
TGTTTAGGCAAGCCGTAAGCGAGTTTCAAATGGACTTCAATCGGACGCTTTGCTTTCAAACGCGTTTCCAATTGCTCTAGCCGTTTCCGGTCAATTTCATTGAATTCCTCCAGCTTCTCGGCAAGCTCGCCATGAATCCGCGTCTGATCCTGGACATGGAAAGGATCCTTATCTGCTTTGTTCCCGATCATGACGACGGGTTCGGAGAGACTTCGCCGGTTCGTTCTCTGCTCGCCGGGAACCAGTGCCTGGTTCGGTTCGCGACGGCGACTAGCGCCAACATCACGGGTACCTCCACCAACACCCCCACGACCGTCGCCAGCACGACCGGCGAGGACGCACCAAACACGGTGATAGCCACGGCGACCGCCAACTCGAAGAAGTTGGACGCGCCAATCATACCCGCCGGCGCGGCAACATCGTGGGAGCAGTGAAGTTTTTTGCAAGCCAGATAGGCGATGAAGAAAATGAATACGGTCTGGATGATCAACGGGATTGCGATGAGTACGATGTGCAGGGGGTTCGCAAGAATCACTTGCCCCTGAAATGAGAAGATCAGCACCAGTGTTAGCAGCAAGCCGACGATCGTCACATGATTGAATTTGGTCAGGAAGGTGTTGTTGAAATAGTCGATGCCGCGTCGCCGAATGACCGCGGTCCGTGTGGCGACTCCACCGACCAGCGGGACCACGACAAACAGAAACACCGACAGCAACAACGTTCCCCACGGAATGACGACGCCCCCGATGCCCAGCAGCAGCGCCACGATGGGCGTAAAGGCCACCAGGATAATCAAATCGTTCGTAGCGACCTGCACCACCGTGTAGGCCGCGTTGCCGCGCGTCAAATGGCTCCACACAAAGACCATCGCGGTGCATGGCGCCGCCCCTAACAGCACGGCCCCTGCCAGATAGTCCTTGGCGAGTTCGTGCGGGATGAACGATTTGAAGACGACAAAGAAGAAAAACGCCGCGATTGCGAACATCGTGAAGGGCTTGATCAGCCAATTGACCACCCAGGTCACAAACAACCCCTTCGGATTGGCCCCCACGTTTTTGATGCTGGCAAAGTCCACCTTCATCATCATCGGGAAGATCATCAACCAGATCAGCACGGCGATCGGAATCGATACCTGGGCATACTCGAACCGACTGAGCGTTTCAGGAATCGCTGGTAGAAACGTGCCGATCAGCGTCCCGGCCACCATGCAGAGCGCGACCCAGAGGGTGAGATTCCTTTCAAAAAAGCTGATCGCGGCTTTCTCTTGTACTGTCTTATCCGTCATAAGGGAACCATCCAGCGTTGTTCTGAGGTGATCTGCGAGGGAATGAACCTGCGCGCTTGCGCAGGGAAGATGTTTGTGTTGCGTTGGCTATCGTGCTCGGATGGCTAGCTGCACGGCGTTCCAGGCAACTCTGGAATGCCTGTCATCTGACAAACCGCTCGGTCTGGCAGCCCTGCGCCTTCCATAGCCATCGTTGATCTACGATATACGATTGACGAGAGTCCGTCAATGCGTGCAATTTGCGTGAAAGTCGCCGATATGTTTACGAAACCGCCCAACTTGTCGATCGCAGACACAGTCAACTGGTTTCTCTGGCCAACCGTGAACGAGCACCAAGTGTTCCTTTTGCCGTTGTTGAGCAAGTTGGATTTCACGTCGTGACCGTCGCATCAGTGTTCTCCCGTAGTGGCCCCACCGGGAATCGAACCCGGATTACCAGCCTGCCGAGCTGGTGTCTTCCCGTTGGACCATGAGCCCGCGTTTGTCAGTGGAGCGCCGGGGAGTCGAACCCCGATTTCCTGGTTGCAAGCCAAGTGTCTTCCCGTTGGACCAGCGTCCCGTCGTAGGTTTGAGGTTTGAGTGGCGAGGTTTGAGTGCGGTTCTCTGAACTTGCCTTACACTTCCTTCTCAAGCCTGTAGCCTCCCGCCTCCAGCCTCGAAGAGGTCCGTCCGGGATTTGAACCCGGCCTTCCGCCTTACCACAGCGGCGTGCCGCCGAAACACTTACAGACCGTTCGTTTCCAGCGATCCC
>JBGTDM010000046.1:0-12457 GCA_041748315.1 Pirellulaceae bacterium | reverse complement strand
TCTGTTTTAATTCTTGGCGTTCCTGATCGTCCAACCGAACGATATACTTCTTTTCCATGGCAAACCTCCGTGTTGATACAAAGGTCGCAATTTTTCAAGAATTAGGGAACCCTAATTTTTAATTGGAACGAAGCACTAGTGCTTTGTCAATATTAAGAGTTCGGATTGCTGAGTATCAACCGGAACGCACTAGCGTCCGGTTTTTCCGGCCTGAACCGGGTGCGAGCTTACACCGGCTAACCCTTAATCTCTAACCTGGACAGAGCACTAGGCTCCAAGTTCTGGCGGCGAGTCGATATGCAACGGGAAATGAGTTCTGCCCGAAAACACGTTGTGCTTGTTTTGCAGATCTTCCTCAGGGTACCTCACACCTCTATCAACCGAGTTCATCCCCCTTTCCGATCGGGCGGCATGGGATTGAGGTGACACGTTGCCAAGCGATTTCTCGGACCGGTGCATTTGTACCTGCGGTCAGCCTTGGCTCCTAAATTTTAGATTCGCGGAGAGCCGTTCATTGACTGGCGCGATGAATGAACCCTTGCTATTCCGTTGAGTCGGCATGCGATTGTGCTTCGAGGACTGCGACACTGTAATCGAGCAACCGCTTATTTTCTGCGAAACATTGTTGCGCCTTCAACCAGTCTGGCAGCGCATCGCACAATTCGAAGAGGCTGGCGGCGATATTCATTTGCGGGACACCACCAGGCAGCAACCGAATCGTCTCATCGATCGCATGACGTCGTTCGCCAAGTTGTTGTAACAGGTACAGGTACCATTCGACCGCAGCTGCAGTCTGCTCCTCAATCTGGCAGCCGTCTGCGCGAGCTTTAAAAAATTCTTTAGCTTGTTCGATCTGTTGACCGCTCAAGGCACGATAAAACAACAGGCTGTCAACATAAAGTTCGCTGAACGGTGCATCACCTTGAGCGGAATAGTCGGTCGGCATCGCTTGGCCATACATGCACAAGTCGCTCGCCGCCGCGACAACATCGGGCCTTGAGGCGATTCGTCCAATCCGCACGACCGAGGCTAAATGCGACTCGTCAATATGTCGCATTCCGCCGGTAAATACCCAGGGTCGAGTCTCAATCAGCTCTGTAATTGATTCGTCTGAGAATTCGGCAGCATCGTTAACATTCGGTTGTTCCCGTCGGATGTGATTGACTAAATTCGTGCGCAATTCATGGTGCAAGTGTTGCACAAGCTGCTCTGCGACCGGGCGACGAATGGCCAGCGGAAAGACAAAATAGTACGAATCGTAAGTCGTAATCGCGTTGCACGTTCCCATGCGTTGCAACAACCAGCTCATGCCTTGAAGCGGATCGAGACCTTCATGAATTGCCAATCCGATCAGGTCATCGGCATTCTCGTCATTCAGCTCGATTGATTTCAGGAGCTCAATCATTTTTGGACGGTCATCGACGGCCTGCAGGTACATCCAGGCTTCCCGCACCCGTTGTTTCCCGAAAAGTAACAATCCGATTTCCTCGCAAATTTCCAACAATCCCTGCTCGAAAGCGACTTTGACGGCGTGCGGCAAATCGGGGCGGGAATCACTTGAGCGGATCGGCAAATCCATTTTTGCACGGAGTTGAATCTTACGAACTTCAAATAATTCGTGAAATCTTTCCTCGTTCTTCAAGAAATCAGCCAGATTTTCCAGTGCTCGGTGACTCTCTCCCGTTGTCACGAGTTCCCGGAAAGACGTGAAGGGTTGAGCCAGTGCCTGCTCAACCGCCAGATTTTTTTCGATTTCGTTCATGCCAACCATTGTAAAGGGTGCGGTTCAGAAACGCGACCTTTGCCCCACATTATTTTTTGAGTCGACGTGAGGTCGAAGGCACCGCGACACGTGGATGAGGTTGGAGACTGTTCGGAATCAACAGCGTTGTCCGTTCACACTCAGATTACGTGGCATCCGTCACAGGCGCATTTCGGTTCCCGTACCCAGGCTAACTGGATTGGATTATAATGAGGACTCGATCGGCAAAATCAAGTTGCGAACGGGAATGTTGGTCGATTGCGACTTGCTCGCCGCCTGCCGCTTTTCGTCGACCTACCGGAACAGATCTCACGGCGGTTACTGAAGGAACTTGGTTTGTGCCAAGTCGCGAGGATTGGGTCAGCCTGGAAAGGCTGACGTACATACCTTGCGCTGTAGGATTAGTCTGTCGGCCGACACCGCCGTATAAAAAAGTTACTCTCAATCCAATTGTTGTATTCGAATATGCCAGTTAATCGCGCCCAATGGACTCACCCTGATTTGAACGCATTGGTCAAGCTATTTTTTGATGATCCACGGGAGTTGGGCGAATTCCTGGAAATTCATGCTGAGGAATTACCTGATCCAAGTCGAATGTTATTGGCCCATACGAGTCATATGACGGTGACCATGGAGGACTTTCATCGGTGCGCGGTTCAGGTCAAAATTCTGTCAAGGAAGGTAACGTCGACGCACTACTCGCGAGAAATTGTTCTCACGCGGGAGACGGATGGTGCGGTTGTGCAGTATGGCATCGTCCGTTTGAATCTGGGTGTTCTCTCGCCTGAAGTTGTTGAAGAAATCCAGCGTGGACAATTGCCGTTGGGCAAGATTCTGATCAATCGAGACATCCTGCGCGACGTCAAACTCATGACGACATGGAAGATTCAAGCAGGTCCTGCCCTGCGTGATGCATTCCAAATGGATCGCTTGGAAGTCTGTTATGGTCGCACCGCATTGATTTACACCGACGGCGTCCCGGCGATTGAATTGCTGGAAGTCGTTGCCGATATCGCGTCCAACGTCGAAGAAGATCAAGGTTGAAAGAACTTTTCGACGACTTGCGGTCGAGGCGGTTTAGTTATCAATGAGACAATGATCAACGAAAGCGTTGAGCAAAATGTGACCGTGGCAATTGGCAACATCACTGGAATTTCAAACCACCCCAAATCGACAGGTTGTTCTGGAAACGTGTAGCTTCTGATGTTTCCGAACTCGGAACGATAAAACAAAATCCCCCAGATCGTGGCAGTTACGATAATTGAAGCAATTGCGCCGGCCGCAGTGACTCGCCGCCAATAAATTGCGGCAAACACCAGAGGAAACAAACCGGTGAAACCGGTAAACGACCAAATCCCCAAATCGAATACCGTCGCTGGCAATACAAGACTGAGGCAAAACGTCGTAAAAACAATGATCACAACAAAACCCCTGGCAAACCATACGAGCCTCGTTTCTGGAATCTTTTCCGTCGAGAGATTGCGTATGATGTCATCCGTAAACATGGTTCCCAGGCAAAGGAATTGACTGTCCAGCGAGGACATGATTGCGGCGAGTATCCCGGCCGTCAGCAAGCCGCCGACAAACGCTCCTGTATGCAGGCTCACCAGGGTTGCCAACACATCATTCGTTCCGGTATCCGGCGGTAAAACAGCCAACTCCGAGTTCGCCCATACTCCGATCAAAACGCATGGAGCCCACACGATCATCACGAAAATAGGGTGCATCACGATCGGCAATTTGAATGCGTTCGCGCTACGTGCTGTCAACCAATGTTGAAATACATGAGGAAACATGCCGATTGAAATCGGAATTAACAGGTATGAGAGGTAAACGGACCATTGGATATTCACCATCGAACGCTTTTCTTCCGGCACCGATTCCGTAGCAATTCTTAGATTTTCAAGCAAGCTTGAAGTTCCTCCCATCGAGTTCGCGATCGACAGAAAGGTAACGACACCGAGAATCATAAAGATGCCAGTTTGAAGTGCATTTGCCCAGGCGGTACCGCGCATTCCACCAAAAAACACATAGCATAATACGACCAGGCAGATCGCGGCAGAAGCAACCGGTTTCGGGACGCCATGCCCAACTTCGGCAAACCAGCCCCAGGGCTCAAAAGCACCTCGGGTCACCTGCTGGATCACCGCTCCTGCACCGACAACACCTACCAACAAATAGGTAATGACAAACCCGACGAGAATTGGAAACAACAAATAGCCCATCACGTTGTTGTCGAACCGCGCTCTGAAAAATTGAATCTGGGTTCGAAATCCATGCTTGCGCCCCAGGCGCCAAATTGGAACACCGATGATTAAGAAACATAACGAGTGCATAATTCCTGCGGCCGATGCCAACTCGCCATAGATGCCGATTCCCTGGCGATAGGAAACGCCCGTCGAACCGACCAGTGCAAACGCCGTCATCGTCGTTCCGAACAACGACATCAGCAACAAGATGGGACCAATCGAATGGCTGGCCAGCATGTAGTCGTCCGTTGTCCCGCGAAAAAACCTGTTGGCGACCAATCCTAGCATCAACAAAATTGCCAGGTATCCGCAGATCACACTTAACTGAATCATTCACCCGTCTCCTTGTCGGCAGAATCATCTCCAGTCACTTTCTTGGCTTCTGACTTCAATCCTCGTTCAACATTTGGCCAACAACATGTCACGACGAGAATCCAAACCAACGCCGTCGCCAGTGAGATGGTCATGTGGTAGGCCAGCGAATAGGGGATAAAACCAAACACGATGTCGGACCGATGCCATTGCCAATAGTCCTGGTGCAAAATAACCAGCATGCACAACAAACAAGCAGCCACATATTTCATCACAACTACCGATGGCTAAAATTATTTTGAAGCAACGACAACTCGATTCGTTTGAAATGGTCGTTTCGGCGCATTCCCAATCAACTGTATCCGTAAGCTGCGATCAACAAACCTGAAAACCGAGATTCCCCTCAGACGTCAAACCCGATTTCCATCGAAGCGAGTTTGAGACAGCCTGGCCGTACAGGCCCTTTCGTAAATGATTGCCGCTCGTCACGACGGCACGCGATGCCGGCGATCCGGAGACTGCAGTTACACCCTTGGCAAAGTTGATTTGGCGTAGTTTATTCAACAATCAAGGATAAAACCAGACAGCAGTCATCCCAACTCAGCAAACGAACGTATGCTGCACTACGAAATTGTATCTTGGTTTCGTCAGAGCCTAACGAATGCAAGCGGTGAATTCCAACCCTCCGCATTACGATACGATATCAATGGAGACTCGTCCAGCAACCCTCGACCAAACAGGCATGACATGATAATATCAGCGTGTGGCCGAGTTGGGCTCAATGGATATCAATCATGGTTCAAGCTGCACTCGTTCGTGTTTACTGGCCACATTGTTTGATGGGTTGAACGACATCCGTGACTTTGGATTTGCTTGTTGATTCAATCGCATTGATGGAGCCACTTTGGATGGATTTCCAATTACAAAATCTGATGAGTAGTGGGTATTAAGATGAATTGCTGTTGTCGTTTCTCGATTCTGTTACCAGCCGTCCTAGCTTTGGCGGGGGTGTTTTGTTTGGTGGGTGGGTGTAATCCCGACAAGGGATCTGGCGGAGAAAAATCGCCGACTGGAATACGATTTGTCTCGATGGGCACGGCCCCTGTTGGTGGCGCGTTTCAACCCGTTGGCAACGCAATCGCTGCGGTGATCAATGAAAATCGGGGTGACGTGACCTGGACAGTACAAGCATCGAGTACAAAGGGAACGCAACAAAATATTCGCATGTTGGACAAAGGTGAAATTCAGTTGGGGATGTCTAACGCTGCAATTAGTTATTATGCGAGTCGAGGCGAAGGGATCTGGGAGCGGCCATACGAGATTCGAGCTGTCGCAACCCTCGCACCTAATATCGGACTTTTTATTACAAAGCGCGACTCAGGCATTCGCGAACTGGCAGATTTGAAAGGAAAACGCATCGCGGTGGGTCCTGCAGGTGCGGGCTTTGAGACGTTTTTGGGACCGCTTTTAACTGCGCATGGCATCACATACACGAATGACGTACAAGAGTTCACTCCTGTCCCAGCCGATTATTCGACTGCAGTGCAACTGTTGGGTGACGGCAACATTGATGCAGCCTTTATGGGAGGTGCGATACCGGTGTCGGCCATTACCCAAGCGACCAGTTCGATGGATATCTATTTTATTCCGTTTGATGAGTTGATTCGCAAACAACTGATTGAAGACTACTCTTTTTTTCAAGATGTAACGATCCCTGCCAAAACCGCAGCAGGACAGGCAACCTACAAGGGGCTGGATGAAGATCTCCCCGCAATCAATGTCGGTTCGATGCAGTTGATCACACATGCGAATGTTGACGAGGAGTTGATTTACCAACTGACCAAGAGGATGTGGGAGAATCGGGAAGCCATCGCGGCGCAGCATCGGGCTGGCAATTCGATCAACGAATACAATGTCGCGCGTTACATTGGTACCAATTTTCATCCGGGGGCGATCCGCTATTACAAAGAAATCGGTATTTGGCAAGATAGCGACGATTAATCGAGTGTGACCTTCAGACTTTTTTCGGGTTCTTGATTTGCGTTTAAGACATGTTTTAAACACTAGCTCGGAGCGAGCAACCCTCAAATGAATCGTTGAAAAACATTCAGCTTATCTGTTCGCTGGCAGGAGCTCGGCTGCTGGCAGTTATGTTGGGTTTTTGCATCGTCATCCCGCTTAAATCGAGCGAAGCCTACTCTAATATCGGTTTGGCAAAAGAGCATGAGTTGGGTTCCTTCTAATGGAATCGGGCGTTGCAACGAAGTGATCTTGAGGAGTATTAATCGTGCATGAATGGTTTCGCGAGTCACTGATAACTTCGCTCAGCGTCTTGCTATGCTTATTCACGATTGTGTTCGTCAATTATGACGTACTTCAACCGCAATCGGCGTTGGCCTTATTTATTATGCTCGGCATGGTCTTATGTTTTCTGACCACTCCCGCCTTTAAACGATTGCCAGGAATGCATCAACGCCCTGCAGAGCAGGAACTCGCGTGTCCATCGGGTGAACCGATCCAGGCTTCCTGGTTGTTGCCCATTGATATGGTGACCCGATGGTTGGGTGCGATCCTTAGTGTGTTGTGCTTTGGTTACATTTTTGTGCAAACAGAACCGTCCCTTTCTAGATTTTGGCCAGAAAGCGATGTGTTCACCAGAGCCGTATCTTTAGGCGAGCGTTCTGGTGATGAAACGCTGTTCGACTATTGGATCGGGATCATTGGATTGATTCTGGTTCTGGAAGCGACTCGTCGCACGATTGGTTGGATCGTCCCGACGTTGGCTCTGTTGTTTATTGTGCATAGTTATTTCGCGGCACAAGTGCCCGATTGGCTTCTCCCCCATCAAGGACAAACGCCCAAACAAATCGTTAGCGCGACATTTTTGCAATCGCTGGGAGTTCTGGGGCCAGCCACCAGTGTCATGTTCAAATTTGTTTTTCTGTTTGTGGTGTTTGGCGCTTTCTTGGAAATGTCCGGTGCGACTCAGTTCATTATCGATTTTTCCCAAAAGCTGTTTCATAAAAGTGTTGGGGGACCGGCAAAAATCGCGGTATTGGCGAGTGGTTTGATGGGCTCGCTTTCCGGAAGCGCGGTCGCGAATGCCGTGACCACGGGAACGTTTACGATCCCGATGATGAAGAGTTCGGGTTTCAAATCTCATGAAGCGGCGGCCGTTGAAGCAGCGGCCGGTTCTGGCGGAGCGATGGTGCCCCCGGTGATGGGTGCGGCAGCTTATATGATGTTGGAGTTTGTCGAGGACATCACGTTTTTGGAAATTGTCAAAGCTGCCATGATTCCGGCATTCTTATTCTACTTTTCACTATTTCTGATTGTTCACTTCCACGCTAAAAAGCAGAGGATGGCTGAGTCGGCTCAAGCCTTGTATACACCTAAACCCGTTCCTGTTTTTGAAGGCATTGTGTTTTTCGGAGCACTAGGGTTTCTGATCTACATGTTGTTCGTCGGTTTCTCACCTTTCAAAGCAGTCACCGGCTCGTTGGTGCTCATATTGTTGTTGACGTTATTTCGCAAGCAGTTTCAGATATCGTTTTCACCGCGCGTGTTGGCTTTGATTGCCTTTATTTTGACAGTCGTTCTTCATCAGTGCTCCGGTTACTTGGTCTCTCCGCAAGCCATCCCACACAATCTGTTGCGCCCTTTTCTCGCAACTTCTTGGCTCCACCCAGATGGTTATACTTCCGCTCGGTTGGCTTTTGACTCTTTGCTCAGTTCGAGTATTTTTGGTGCCTTGGGATTATTGTTGTTTGCACTATTGCACCCTGCCTGGAGACCTAAAATGTTGGCCGCGTTAAAAAACGCTGCGGTCAATGGCATCCCTTTGATTGCGGCAAGCGCTTGCGTGGGGATCATCATCGGAGTTGTTCAAACCACTCCCATGGCAAATGATTTCGGTGCAGCAATCAAAGGGGTTGTCGATTCCAATCTGCTGTTGGCGTTGATTGGCATCATGTGTTGTTCGATTGTGCTGGGGATGGGCGTCCCTTCGGTCGTATGCTACCTGTTGATGGCGACGTTGATGGGCTCGTTATTGGGCGAAATGGGAGTACCGCCGCTTGCCGCGCATCTGTTCATTTTCTACTACGGGATGATGTCGATGGTCACACCTCCAGTTGCATTGGCAGCCTACGCCGCTGCGTCGATTGCACAAGCGCCGATTATGCGCACCGCTTTCACGGCATTTAAGTTCTCACTGGTTGGATTCGCGTTGCCGTTCATGTTTATCTATCAGCCAGCCCTGTTGTTGATGGCACCACTTGGCGAGAACCTGCTCTGGTATCAGGTTGTGGTCTCAGTCCTGTCAGCCATGTTGGGCGTTGTGGGGTTATCGGCATCTGTGACCGGCTACTTTCGCAGTCGACTGGGGGCGGGTTCGCGGATCGGCTTGGTGATTGCTTCGATCTTGTTGTTGTCACCCGATATTGGTGGATTCACCGCTGGAATTGTAGTCAACATTGCTGGCGTGGCCATCTTGTTCGCGATCTTTGCATTGAATAGAAAAGCAACTCCACTTGCCATTTCTTAACGACTTCAGCTTGTTTTTTCTGGAGCTCTGAGTCAACATCATGGATCAGGGGAACGGATTGCCATCATTGCTTTGAGATAGCACGTGAAGCAACCTTCATCAGATCCGGCTTTTGAATCGGTTGCAAAACGATTAGGATACTTGTCCTTGCCCAAGGATTGCAAAGGAGTATGCAATGAATGTCACGAAAACTTTGGAACCCAAACTCTTTGTTCTGGATACGAATGTCATTTTGCATGACGCGCGCTGTATCGAGAATTTTGCGGACAACGATGTTGTCATTCCGATTACGGTTCTGGAAGAGTTGGATAAGTTCAAACGTGGCAACGAGGATATTCATTTTCAGGCCAGGCAGTTTTTGCGAGCACTCGATGCTTTGACCGGTCCCATTTTGAGTCGTGAGGGGGTAAGCCTCGGCCCTGGATTGGGAAACATCCGAATCGTGTGGACGCGCACCATGGACGAACAGCTCAAGAGCGCATTGCGACAAGATACTCCGGATCATCGCATTCTGAATACGGCACTGGCGCTAAAGCAAGAGTATTGCGAGCGCTGCGTGGTTCTGGTGTCGAAGGACATTAACTTACGGATGAAAGCGAAATCCGTGGGGCTAACGGCGGAGGATTACGAGTCGGACAAATTAGGCAGTTTCGACGAATTGTATACGGGAAAACGTACGATTGAGGGGGTTTCGACCGATTTGATTCAGCCGTTCTTTGAAGGGCAAGGAAGAGTTGCCGCCTCAGAAGTCGATATCATCGAGTCACCGATCGCCAACGAAAATTTCATTTTCCGAAATGGCTCGCGCTCTGCTTTGCTCAGCTACAATGCGGCTGAATTGGTGTATCAGCGAATCCACAAGGTAAGTGCTTACGGGATTCAACCGCGCAACGCGGAACAGACCTTTGCGTTGGCGGCGTTGTTAGATGACAAGATCAAACTGGTCACGCTTACGGGTAAAGCGGGGACTGGCAAAACACTCTTGGCGCTCGCTGCTGCGTTGGAGACACAGAATCGGTTTCAGCAAATTTTGTTGGCTCGCCCGATCGTCCCGCTGAGCAACCGAGACTTGGGCTTTTTGCCAGGTGATATTCAGGCCAAACTCGATCCCTACATGCAACCGCTCTATGATAACCTGAACGTTATTCGCCACCAATTTAGAGAAACCGATTTACAAGCGGTAAAAATACGTCAGTTGCTGGAAGAAGAAAAACTGATGATCACTCCGCTCTCATACATTCGCGGCCGCAGTCTACAGCGCATGTATTTTATAGTTGATGAAGCGCAAAATCTGACGCCGCACGAAGTGAAAACGATCATCACTCGAGCTGCCGAGGGGACCAAGATTGTACTTACCGGTGATCTTCAGCAAATCGATCAACCCTATCTCGACGCGCTTTCCAACGGCTTGAGCCACTTAATCAATCGGATGGTAGGCCAGCCGATTTACGCCCATATTACGCTTGAAAAAGGGGAGCGTTCAGCGTTGGCTGACCTGGCCAGCGAACTGTTGTAGCGCGAGGAACGTGAAGGTTTGCGCCAGCTCGCAGCAGCGGATCGCGCGGGCGCGGGGGATGAGCCGTACTGGCGGACAAATACCCACCAGCGATCGTCGCAGCGGATCGCGCGGGCGCGGGGGATGAGCCCATGCAAGATAATAACAATAATCCCTCAATCAATAGCAGCGGATCGCGCGGGCGCGGGGGATGAGCCTCTTTATTTTTGCCAAAGCCCTGCTGGTTGCTTTGCAGCGGATCGCGCGGGCGCGGGGGATGAGCCGGAGAGCAATGGTACGTGAACCGGAGAGGGTTGTCAGAAGGCCAAAGCGGCGGCTGGCTCAGGGACTCGCCACGCTGGGAAAGGAACGGACTCGAGCTCAACCTTATGGAAGTCGCTGTTGCCACAGGATCCAGTCCTCGTTGCGCGCCGGCGTGCCTTGCATCAAGCTTTGATGCCACGTGAGCTTCCACTCCGCTGGGTCGCTGCTGACGACCTTTCCATCCCCGTCGCGGCGATTCGGGCCAATCGAGTACAACATCGGTCGACGATCCCGAATACGATACTGCAACGGACTGTCGAAAAACCGATCGATCGGCAATTCGTCGATGAACTGTGGAGAAACCATCGGCAAATCCTTCGGCCATTCTCCGTTCTTGCGGCGGTACAACTCGATCGCAATCGCCGTTCGAATTCCTGCAATTTGCAGCAACACGATTTCCTTGTCACAATAGCTGGAAAACACATTGGGAAACGTGGCGGACAACAAATGATACTTTTGCGATTCGTCCAACTGTATCAGCTCGGGCAAGATTGCGAATTTAGTGACCTTCCGGGCCGGTTGGGCCAATTCGTCTTTCGCCGCGGCATACAACTCCTCAGCCCGGTCCAGCATTTCCCGCCGGGACGCGATGAGCCGATTCGTGCGCCCCGTCTCCGGATCTCGAAATACACCATCGCCAGCACCGTCATCGGTGTAGTGGCGTTGAACGATATCCCGGAACAATAGCAAAGCGCCGTCTAATCCGATTTCTTGATGCGCTTTTGCGTAGCTGTCGAGCAGTTTGGAAATGGTTGCCAACTGATCCACCTCGAGCTCAAAGTTCGGATCCTCGAGCCCATCGCGAATCAGGGTGATCGTTAGTTGGACGACGGACCGCGCCAAGTTTTCCGTAATCAACATGTCATGCTCGGAGATGTGTTCGGCGAGTCCGAACAGAGCTACCACCGATTGTTCAAACTGATCATGATCCTGTTCGTGCTGAGCCAACGCCGCTTCGGCCAGCAGCACTTTGGCCGCTTCGGCCAGGAGTTGAGGCGCCAGCAATTTGAGGTCCATCAACGGCGGGTTGGCCGAACCGGGAATAGCTCGACCTCCTGGTATAAATTGACTGTCCGCCATAGGGATGCCGTCGGACAGAGGATAACCCAAAGCGCGGAGTTTGGTCGCCTGATGGAGTTTGGCAATCGCCTTGCGGTTGGATTCCAAGTAGTCGCGAATCTGTTTGAGTCCGCGAGCGTGCATAGGGGTAAATTGCTCGGGTAATAAATTCAGGTTGCCAAGTTCCAGAAGCGCTTCGCGGTAGACTGGCCAAGCTCGCTCGTCCTCGGGAATCGATTCGAGTCGTCGATTGAGCTCGGCAACAAAATTGTCGGGCAGTTCAACGGTATCTTGAGCGATACAAAAGTTCACGGCACCCCAAGCAACCAACCAGGCGCTGGCAAACAATTGGAAGGCAACTTTAAGTCGGAGCGCTTTCGGTCTGGTAGCCAATTCCACTTCGCATAGATTATCGGTCGGCTTCGCGATGGAACTTTTTTTGACGGTAAATAGCGAGTTCATGCGATTGCAGCTCCATTTCTCTTGGACTTGGAATGACTGCTTCGATTATCGAGTACCAGAGAAAATGTTGACAGGGGAGACCCATGGCAATCGCATTTGAACATTGGTTAAATCCCGAAGATTATGTCCTGCAACGCCCGATCACTCCAGCCGGCAATCAATCGTTTGCCGCGCAGGCTCTCCTTTTTCAACGAAGTGTCCCGTTTGAGGATGGATAAGGCCAAGCGACGAAAGTGCGCCATGATTGG
>JBGTDM010000045.1:0-10426 GCA_041748315.1 Pirellulaceae bacterium | reverse complement strand
TCTGTTTTAATTCTTGGCGTTCCTGATCGTCCAACCGAACGATATACTTCTTTTCCATGGCAAACCTCCGTGTTGATACAAAGGTCGCAATTTTTCAAGAATTAGGGAACCCTAATTTTTAATTGGAACGAAGCACTAGTGTACCGGACTTTGCGCGCGTTTTTAAAAAAATCGCATCACAAAGGGATTGGCTTGCTCGGCTAACTTATGATAGCCAAATACCAGAAAATTCCATGAAACAGCGATATCGATTTTTCGCACCACAGTTCCACAGCACCCAGGAGCGGTTAAGTGTACGGGAGGTTCACTTCCTTTAACATCACACTCTCCAGTTCCACCAACGAAACGGCGGCGCAATCAAGGTGGCTTGCCAAGTATCGGCCGGAGCCGGGCCTATGCCGGCACCCGCCCATCGATCGACAATTTAGCCGAGCCCCGTGCCGTCTTGATTATCCAGGGAATGTGGTTGTGCTTCGCGGCTCTCGTATTCGTCTGCAAGCGTCGCGGGGCAAACCTCGATCCGCTGACATTCCTGACAAGAAATCCGGATGATGTCCGAGCTGCTCAGTTTGAGGTCATGTTCCTCGCACAATTGAAACAACTGCTTGATATGTTCGCACATCATGATAGTGGTTGCCTCCGTAAACCGTTTTGACGTATAGGACCCGTGCGCTGGCACTCAATTCGCTGGAGGGAACACGAAGCACTCGGCACTCGGCACTCGCCTTCAACGACGCAAACCTTACTGCGATCATCGCTAGTGCTTTGTCCAGGTTAGAGCCGTAAAACCCTGATACTCAGCAATCCGAACTCTTAATATTGACAAAGCACTTGGGGTTATGGCACCTGCATCCATCAGAGTTCTCAACGACGATCACCAGCGCGTAAATTATATCCCGACCGGAAATATTGTGATACAACGCAAATGCACTTCGCCGAGATTTGATTGAGTTTGCCGGTCAGACTGAGCTTGCACACTTGGACACGACCGAATTCGGCCAAGCGCGATTCAGGGACGCGATACCGGTTGAACCCGAATCAGGGCGATCACGATATTGGCCTCGGATGTGCGGTTGATTTTGTCGGCGCTGCAACTTAACCTCGTAGAATTCAGGCTCGGACGATCACAAATTCGCATTTTACAATTTCAAAATCGCTTGAATCGCCAGGCCAAGAAATGACAACTCAACAGAACCCCGCATCATTCGAAATTGACCGACTGCTCGATGCTGCCGCATTTCCTCACGTCGTCGATGAATTGACGTTGATTGAAACGCATATTTCGTGGGTGATTCTCACGGGACAATTCGCTTATAAAATAAAAAAGCCGGTAAGGTTTGATTTCGTCGACTATTCGACGCTCGAATCGCGTCGCCAATATTGCCATCATGAAGTGAGCCTCAACCGCCGGTTTGCAGCAGAGCTCTACCTGGGGGTTGTGCCGATCGTGGTCGCGCAAGGGCAATATACCCTCAAAAGCGACGTCCTTGATGAGATGTCATTAAACAACACGGCGACTCCCGCCTCTGAGGTGATTGAATACGCTGTCAAGATGCAACAGTTTCCCCAGGAGTCAATTGTCGCGGCCAAGCTGAATCACCCCCAGCTTTCGCCAGCCGCAATCGACCGGTTCGGTCGTGAGATCGCCAGATTTCATAAATCGATTGAATCGTTGCCCGATGAGCGAAAGGTGGATTTTGCAGTCAGGTTCCATCACGATCTTCAAGACAATTTCGTAGTCTTGCGAGAAGCTTTCGCGGGTCACCCCAGGCAGACTTCACTGCAACAACTTGAACAGTGGATCGAACAGGAATTCGCCGACAAACAGATGGTGATCCAAAGCCGCTGTCAGCGAGGAATGGTTCGAAAATGCCACGGCGACCTTCATCTCAAGAACATAATTCAGCTCAATGATCGCCTGATCGCTTTTGACGGCATTGAGTTCAATGAGGATTTGCAATGGATCGACGTGGTGAATGAAATTGCGTTTACCGTGATGGACTTTTCAGCGCGAGGGAGATCGGACTTGGGTTGGCGACTACTCAATTCATGGTGGGTGTCTATGGGCATTGATGATGGATTGCAACTATTGCGGCTCTTTGTGGTCTACCGAGCGCTGGTCAGGGCCAAGGTAACTTGGTTGAATCCCCACAATCATCAGCGTTCGGAGGCGGCTGATACAGACGATTCAGCGAATGCGGATTGCCTTCCCGGTCCATGGAACAAGTACTTGGAAACGGCGGCTACGTTTGCATTTAAACTTAAACGGAAGCTAGCCATCACACACGGGTTTTCTGCGAGTGGCAAATCGACATTGGCGACAAGATGGATTGCAACATTCGGTGGCTTGCAATTGCGATCCGATGTCGAGCGTTTGCGAATGGATTCGATATCGTCCGATCAGCGGTACAGCGATCAAGGGATCGACGCTGTCTACAATCATCTTTTGACATTGACCCGCGAAATCGTCGACGTTGGACTCCCGGTGATCGTCGATGCGACCTTTCTGAAATTGAAGCATCGTCGAATGTTTATGGAGCTCGCTGACGAACTCGATCTCAGCTTTGAAATCGTTCACGCTGATGCTCCATTTGCGGAGCTATGTGACCGTATTCGACGGCGAAAGGGAGATCCTTCCGAGGCAACAGTCGAGGTCTTGAAGCAGCAAATTGAAACGCATGATCCGCTGACGGAACAGGAACGACAACACGTGAAGTCCCCTTAATCGCCAATGATGGGAGATGATTCCCTTTTCGTCAAGCGAACCCTGTCGAGATTGCAGTTGACCTGCTGGATACGCACCATGAAAATCAGCTTCAAGTTTGACTGGTTCCGACCCCGTTCACTTAACGCGCTCTCAAAGCGTCGCGAATCTCGCGCAGAAGCTGAATATCCTCGGGAGGTTGCCGAAGTACTTCTTCCTTTTTTTGTTCAAATCTAGCCCTCGCCGTGTTGAGAAACTTGACTACGACAAAAATTGCAAAAGCAATCAACAAAAAATCAACGATCGATTGCAGGAACGGACCATACTTCAGAATCGGGTACTGCTGCATGATTATCTCGATTGTTCCATCAGGGCCTCGTACGGGTGTGCCGTCCGGATTAAGCTTGGGACCCGCGGTCGCGACTTTCCACGACATTTCATTGAAACTGACCCCGTATTTCGCCGTGATTAACGTGAGCGGTGGCATGATGATGTTGCTGACCAGCGATGTTACGATTTTGCCGAACGCGCCACCAATCACTACCGCAACGGCCAAGTCGACGACATTGCCGCGCATGGCAAATTCTTTGAATTCCTTGACTAAACCCATGGCATAACTCCTTTTGAGAGTGAAGGAAATGGTCCCACATCATCATTGTTCTCAACCGAGGCAATGTCGCGAGCGACCAGTGTAGTGCCTTTGTTAATTCTGTCCAATTCTGATTTCCCCAGAATCCGTTCCATAAATGGATCAGGAAATCAGTTCGCCGATTGCCGGAATTGCGGTCTTGATCAACTGTCGCCGTTGGAGATAAACATCGCTTCACCCAATTTGGCGTCAGAGAAGTTGAGCAGTCTTTTGACGGCAAGGATCTCGCGGCTCGCTTCCTGAACATCTTTCCACAAATGTCTCAGGTCGAGGTCGGGAACGATGATGAGCGATGTCAAGTTAGGCTCTGCCGCGCAACATCCCGTGCCAATAAAGTTGCGGCAGTCCGTATTTCTTCAGCATCATCATGCTGAATCGTTCTCGAGATTGGTCGAATGGAAATGACTCGCACGGCTGCTTGTCATAATCGAATTCAGCGAGCACCAAGCTGTTGTAACTTGTGATTAACGGGCACGATGTATACCCGTTATACTTGCTATCTAGTGGGCGCCCTTGCTTGGCCGCCAATAAGTTGGCAACCGTTACGGGTGCTTGTTTACGGATTGCGGCGCCCGTTTTCGAGGTGGGTAGACTTGAGCAGTCTCCCAATGAAAAGACATTGTGGTACTTGAGATGTTGTGTCGTATGTGGATCGACATTGACCCATCCTCCTTCGCCAGCCAGACAACTCTCCGCGACAAACGCGGGAGGCCCCATTTTGGGAGTCACGTGAATCATCTCGTAATTGATGGTGACTTGTTGATCCGACTCCAATACCTGAAAAACAGCCTGTTTGTTTTCAGGCTGTAATTCGATCAGATCGTACATCAAACGGACATCAATACTCTTTCGAGCAACCGCCTCCTCGAGTGTACAAGCATAACGATCGACCGCAAAAATACGGGGCATGCCAACTGCAAAAACGACTTGGCAATCGTCGCGGATTTTCTGTCTGCGAAAATAATCTTCCGCCAGAAAACAGATTTTTACTGGTGCCCCACCACATTTAATAGCTCCGAACGGATGCGTAAACAGCGCGGTGCCGCCGCGGAATTGTTGTAATGTCTTCCAGGTCGTTTCAACCGTATCGTAACTGTAGTTGCAGCAGATGCCATGGCTGCCAACAATCTCCTTTGATAGCCCTTTAATGGCGTTCCATTTAAGCTCCAAGCCCGGACAGACGATTAGGAAGTCGTATTCGATTCGCTCCCCCAGTCGGACGTGGACGCAATTGTTCTCCGGTTCAAACGAATCGACAAAGTCCTTAATCCAGTTTGCACCACGGGGCATGTAGTCCGCTTCGTTTCGTTCGGACTCTTCGCGCGAAAAAATACCGGCCCCAACCAAAGTCCATAGCGGTTGGTAATAATGTTTTTCACTGGGTTCGATGATCGTGACATCCAATTCACTGTCAGCCAACAATAGTTGTGCACCGACCGTCAATCCTGCGGTCCCCCCACCAACAATGACAATCCGTGTTTTGCTCATTTCTGTTTGACCCTCCTAACTTCACGCCAGACATCAAGTTGTCCAAATAAGTTTAAAGTACTTTTTTCGAGCGACCAAGAGTACAAACCCGCCGTTGTGAAAATGGGATCAGTGAAAATGGGGTCAGGTACCAAATTCAAATGGCCCCCCGGATCATTGGTGCGATTCGAGCTTGATAGGTTGACTTGAGTTGCTCGTGAACGTCTGAGGTCAATCGTGGCAATTGACTGGCCAGGGCATTCTGCCGTGCTTGCTCGGCATGTTTGGCTCCGGGGATCACTACCGTAACTTCCGGGAAATCCAGACACCATCTCAGTGCCCATTGCGCCATCGTTTGATGGGCCGGCACGAATGACCTGAATTCGTCAACGATTTCTAGACCTTGTTCCCATGGCATTCCGGAAAACGTCTCGCCCACGTTGAACCGCTCGCCATTGCGATTAAAGAACCGATGGTCGGTGGAAGCAAATTGTGTTTGCTGATTAAACTTCCCACTTAACAGTCCGCTGGCCAATGGTAATCGCACAATCAGAGCGACCCGTTGTTTAGCCGCTAGTGAAAAAAGTTCGTCCACCGGCAATTGCCGAAATAGATTAAAGATGATTTGCAATGAACTCAGCTCCGGAACGCGAAGGCAGTCCTTGGCGTCAGCGATGGTTTCCACCGACGCTCCAAAAGCTAGAATCTTTCCTTGATGTTTCAAATCCGCCAATGTATCGAAAACACCATGTTGACGCATTTGGTCTAAAGGAAGGCAATGCGTTTGAGTCAAATCGATGGCGTCCACTCCCAGTCGGCGAAGTGAATCTTCCGTATGCTCACGGATCCGTTGTGGCGTGAAGTTTTCTGGCCAACCGGGATCGTGGCGTCGTCCAAGCTTCGTCGCAATAAAAAATCTGTCCCGATTCGACTGTTCGCGCAAAAATTGGCCGACTAATCGCTCGCTTCGACCGTTACCGTAAATGTCTGCGGTATCAAAAAATGTCACCCCTGATTCGGCTGCTGCCGCAAGTGTTTCAAGTGCCTGGGCATCCGTCACGTCCCCCCATTCGGCGCCACCAATCTGCCAACATCCCAATCCGATCTCGGAAACGTCACGATCCAAAGTCGAAAATGCTCTATGTTTCATTTAAAAGTGTCCTATTCTCGGTCTTTGTTCCGCCGCGAATCGGTCAGACGCCAACTCAGGATAGCCTGACGGGAACCGTTTAGCCAGTCGCAGCCGGCCGATTGTTAAATCGAGTCAAGTTCCCGTCGAGGTCAATTCAAGCCAATATGCTTCGAGGCGCCGAACCCGAATTCACGGTTTTTGTCCCAATCAATATACCGTATACTGTCAACCATGACGTCGTCTCAAGTTCGGTCATGAGTCCGAACTTCCCCGGTTGTGCCCACGATGGCAGCAGGGGATTGCCCAATCGCACTGGACAATCACCCCGTCTGCGCACGATGAACGTCATACAAGGTAATGAGCGACTTTAGATAGCTCGTGGTTGGAACCCTTTTTCCCCAGCAGATTCATGTCAATTTCGGATCAAAAGCAAACGATTTCTGTAACCCTTCCCGATGGAAGCGTCAAGGTTTTTCCACAACCGGTTACTGTTCTGGAGGTCGCCAAGAGTATCGGATCGCGTCTCGCGAAGGATTCACTTTGGGCAGAATTCGACAACCAACCTGTTCCCTTGGACTATTTGATTCAAACCGACGCCTCAATCAAGCTCGTCACCAAGAATGACCCGACTGCACTGGGAACGATGAGGCACAGTTGTGCTCATGTGATGGCTCGTGCGGTGATGCGATTAAAGCCAGAGGTGCAACTTGCATTTGGTCCAACCATCGATAGTGGATTCTATTATGACTTTGAACTACCGGATCGTCTGACCGAGGATGACTTCCCGGCTATCGAAGCTGAAATGCAGCGCATCATTGAATTGAACGAGCCCTTTGAGCGAATCGAGCGTTCAAGAGTTGATGCAATTCAGATTTGCAGGGATTTGAAACAGGAACTAAAAATCGAACATATTGAGCAGGGTTTGAGTGACCACCCTGCCCTCTCTTTTTATCAACAAGGGGAATTTATTGACCTTTGTCGAGGACCCCATATCCCCAGCCCGAAATGGATCGGCTCGTTCAAACTGCTCTCGATCGCCGGTGCGTATTGGAAAGGTGACGAGAACCGTCAACAGCTTCAACGCCTTTATGGCACTGCGTTCTTCAGCCAACAGGATCTGGAGGAGTACTTGGAGTTGCTTGTCGAAGCAAAACGCCGTGATCATCGATCGCTTAACAAGCGACTGCATTTCTACCACATGGATGAAATGGTTGGCCAGGGATTGGTTTTATGGGCACCAAAAGGGGCTTTTGTCCGCAGCCAACTTCAGGAATTCATCAGCGGACACTTGCGTCGCCAAGGCTATGATCAGGTATTTACTCCGCATATCGGAAAACTCGAACTATACAAAACCAGTGGCCACTTTCCGTATTACCAGGAGAGCCAGTATCCCCCGTTGGTCAGTCGCGAACATCTCAATCTGTTAGCTGAACAAGATTGCTCCTGCAGCCAACTTGCAAACGATATGAAACAGGGAGAGATCGATGGCTATTTGTTAAGGCCGATGAATTGCCCACACCACATCAAGATATTCGCTTCGCAACAACACAGCTACCGCGACTTGCCCGTTCGTCTGGCAGAGTTCGGGACTGTTTATCGGTTCGAACAATCCGGCGAAATTGGTGGGATGACTCGCGTCCGGGGGTTTACTCAAGATGACGCGCACTTGTTCGTCACCAAAGAACAGCTCGCCACCGAAGTTGCCGGGTGTTTGGAATTGGTCGAAATCGTGTTGGGAACCATGGGGATGGACGATTATCGGGTTCGGGTCGGACTGCGCGACCCAAATTCCGACAAATATGTCGGCGATGCCAGGAATTGGGAGCGCGCCGAACAGGCATGCCGCGAGGCTGCCGTCAGCTTGGGGAAACCCTTTACTGAAGAACTGGGAGAAGCAGCGTTCTATGGACCAAAGATCGATTTCGTCGTCAATGACTGCATCGGTCGAAACTGGCAACTCGGAACCGTACAGGTTGACTATAACTTGCCCGAACGATTCGATCTGACTTACATTGGTCCAGATAATCGCCCGCACCGTCCGATCATGATTCATCGTGCTCCGTTCGGCTCAATGGAGCGATTCATCGGGGTGCTC
This sequence comes from Pirellulaceae bacterium, assembly GCA_041748315.1. Lineage (GTDB taxonomy): Bacteria > Planctomycetota > Planctomycetia > Pirellulales > Pirellulaceae > CALMEE01. The sequence goes on along the minus strand of JBGTDM010000045.1, from coordinate 2,379 downwards.
ATCGAGCATTTTGCCGGTGCCTTTCCGTTGTGGCTCGCGTACGAACAGGCGCGATTGATGAGTGTCAGCGACAAGTCCGAAACGTATGGCCGCCAGGTTCTGGAACAATTCAAGGCCGCAGGACTGCGCGTTACCGGTGATTTCCGTAGCGAAAAGTTAGGTGCCAAAATCCGTGATGCCCAGACCGACCTGCTCCCCTACATGCTGATCGTTGGACCTCGCGACGCCGAAAATGGAACCGTCTCCCTGCGAGATCGTATTGACGGAGATTTAGGCGCTTTATCAGTAGCAAGTGCGATCCAAAAACTCTTGGACGAGGTCGCTCAACGAACCGTTAAGCAAGTCGCCAAAAATTCATCACCGATCAGCAACTTGGAATCTGGGGCAAGCCAGGCAATGAACGAGTATTGAAGCCAGAGCTGCAATCAAGCTGCGGCTAAATGATTGGCGGGCCACGCGTCGATGCGAACATCGCTCGACCCAGGGTGGGAAACGAGACCTATTTTTCGACGATTCCCAACCCGCAAAGAGTGTTTTTGGTATACTTAGGTTGACTTGTAACCCAATTTTAATCCATACTTTACGACGGCAAAGGTCACGTGAATCATGAACCACAATGGTCAACGGCACTTTTGTGGACACTTGTTTTCCGGATTCGTTGTGTCCACTCGCCGTGACCGTCGAATCAACACGAAACGGTCCCCGATGCTTCCAGGAAGGCATGCTGGCATTTTTCGGTTTCGTGACTGTTTCCAAACGCAGACATGACGGAATGACCGCAATGGCCGGGACAAAAATTCAACCGACCATGTTGCCGAGTCACGTAACCAGCCTATTATGTTTTTAATTCTTGTCCGAAATGAAAGGAAATAACCATTACAGACCGTATTCAGAACCGAGTGAATGAACAAATTCGCATCTCCCCGGTTCGTGTGATCGATGCAGAAGGAGAGCAACTCGGGATCATCCCAACTAGAGACGCTTTGGATAAGGCTCGTGATTCCGGCCTCGATCTGGTTGAAGTTGCTCCAGAGGCTAAGCCACCTGTCTGCCGAATTATGGACTATGGCAAGTTCCGGTATGAAAAGACCAAAAAATCTTCTAAGCAGAAAACGCATCACACCAAGCTGAAAGAAATCCGTTTGCGACCCAAAACGGGACAACATGACGTCGATTTCAAAATCAAACGCGCGATTGATTTTCTTCAAAACAAGGACAAAGTCCAGGTTACCGTGATGTTTCGCGGACGTGAAAATATGCATGTCGACGAGGGCCGTAAACTGCTGGAAAGCGTTTTGGGGAAATTGGTTCCGGAGCACGGCAAGCTGGAGTCAAACCCGTCACAACAAGCAAAACGCATGATGTGCACTATCGCTCCGAAGTAACCGTCGCTCCGAAGTAACCGTCGCTCAAGGAAACTCGCCAAGCCAAAATCCTGATGGCAATGTCAACGAATGCCATCAGAATATCGAAGCAGTCGGAGCGTTGTTTCGTTGCCGCAGCACGCGATTATGCAGTTCTGCTATCACCGCTGAACGCTGCTATTTACCACGAAATGTCCGCTTGCTACGATCCCACATTAGTCCTTTGTCGCAGCTTGGCGTATCGATGCAATAAATTTCGCGCGGGTTTTCGATCTTTAGCCGTTGACTCGAGTCTTCGTACACGCTCGTCGCGATCTCGTTGGTTAGGTGGACCCCAAAATCAGTTTTGCCAAAGCAAAATATTTTATTGAAAACCTGCAATTCCCCCCAAATGCTTTGCGATGGATCGCCGTTTATTAATCATTACCATTTTGTGCGGATTTGTGGTGGGCTGCCAACAACCTGGTGGACCACAACAACAGCCGTTGTTTGGCAACAATGGGGTGGGAAACAGCGTATTTAATCCCGCCGGACAGGGCGGATTTCCACCGATGTTTGCCCAACAAAATAGTGGTGGACAACCTTGGTGGCAGGCCCTGAACCCTGAGAACAGCCAGCAATATCAAGCTCGCAATTCCAACCCTTGGTGGCAAGCTGGCAGCAATAACAGTTTTGGCTCCGCGCCTTCAGGCTCGCTGGTCAATCAAGGGCCGTTCAATACGAACCCCAATCTGCAACCTGAGGTTTCGGAAGAATTGCGACGGCAAATTCAGGATCTCAATCAGCGTTTGGGACGATTCGATAACGTCAACAGCGGGATGGAAGCCGAAATCGCCTCGTTGCAACAAAAACTGCAAATCGCCAGTGATCATAACTACCAGCTGCGGACACAATTGGCCGATTCTGCGGTGCAGATCCAGCAGCTTCAATTGACTCACCAACAAACGGCTCAACAATTGGCATCCGCCCAAAATCAAATGCGCCTGATGGCAGGTAACAACAGCGGTGCGCTGGG
>JBGTDM010000044.1:0-8645 GCA_041748315.1 Pirellulaceae bacterium | reverse complement strand
AATCAACAAAAGGAATACGACATCGATAAACCCCGTCGTTGACAGATCTAAATGGCGATCGCGATGATGGCGGCTGGATAATCTCACTTGACTGCCGGTTCCATTAAACTTAACGACTCATTGGCTACTACGTGAGCTGATGCGGACCTGCTTGATCTCATTGCGATTGAACAAATCAACAAGCTCGTTGACTGTCGCCGTAAGCGCGCGACCATCCGCACGAATCAGTATTCGAATTCTCGATCCATCATGACCCAATTCTTGCATCCGTCGGTTCACGGCAGCTTCCACAAACGCCAGGGTGCATTGATTTTCACCCATAAATAGATTTCCTTGATGATCGATGTTAATCGTCAACTGTTCGTCGGCGTCGGCATGTTCAATTTTTTGTACGATTGGCAGTTCCAATGGACGATAGACGGCTCGAGTCAACTGCGGAAGCGTCATGAAAAAAATGATCAACAAAAATACGATATCGATCATCGGCGTCATGCTGACCGATAACGGGTTCCCATGTTTTCGTTTGCTTAATCGCAAGTGGTATCTCCGACCTGATCCGGGGACAATCGTCGCGGACAATCGGCCCAACTCCTAAGATCGTTCGCTGTTGGATCGTTCGCCGATCCAAGTGGTAACCAAGCAGTCAACATCCAGCAGCGTGACCTTTATCTCTTCCGCCCAAGGGGGAGCAAAATGCGTTCTACGCGTTTGCTTGCTTCGGCGACAATCGAATCAATTTTATTCCTGAAATAGCTGACGGCAACCATTGTAGGAATCGCGACCAATAATCCTAACAACGTGGTTATCAAGGCCTGACCGATGCCACCCGCCAGTTCTCCCGGCCGAGCCGCACCTTCTTTAATCGCCATGGTGTTGAACGCCTCGATCATGCCGATGACGGTACCGGTCAGCCCCAGCATCGGAGCTATAGCGGCGATCACGTTGAGTATCTCGGTCTTGCGGTATAGTTTGCCGGTATGGTCTTCACCAGCCTCCTCAACGGCGGTGCGATATTCAGCGAAACCGAATTCACTGGCATTGTATCGTTCCAATCCAGCCAGAATCACATCCGTGGACAGCGAGTAGTTTTCTTTTTGATGGCATATCTGAATTGCTTCATTAACCTCACCGCGGGCAATGAGTCGTTCCAGCTCATTGAGGGCCTTGGTGGGAATCAGTTTCGATCGGGTGATCGAAAGCGCATGTTCGATAATAAAAAATGTGCTAATCATCGACAGCAAAATAATCAGCCCCACGATGACGATACCCAACGAGTTGCCGGTGAACATCATTTCGAAAATTGAGGGGGCGCGTGATGGTGTTTCACTTGCGACACCCGAGCCATCATCGGACAATTCGTCCGCCAATGTCGGTGGAATTTTACTTGGAGCCTGCGCCCTGGCGATGTCGTGCAGAACCAGTGTGCCGCTCAATAAACCACCGAAGAGTAAAAGCCAAGGAATCCACCTTCGCGTCATTGCCTTACGATCAAATGTTGTTCGGACAAGCAATCGCTCCATCAATATGAAATCACCCGGTCGTTTATTCATGAAGAAAACGCTCCAGCTTTCTCATGGTGATTGCGGTTAATCTGAGTGGACTTGGTCCAGCAGTAGTCGAGCATGGAAGGTTTTTGGGAACTTGTGAATTAACTCATGTCGCAATGACGCGATTGAGGCTGGCGTATCCTGCAGCAATTCGGCATGGATGGCCAGGTAAATCGATGCTGCTGCAATTTCAGGGTACTCCGAGCCATATACCGCAGGAATTTTTAGCAGATCCAAAAGCGCCTCTTGTTGCTGCGCAGGCTCGGACATCCGTAAACCAGCAAGTCCCCTATAATACAGGATGACGCAGACCATTGGGGAAGGAACTTTGTCAAAAGTCGACGGCAAACTCGACCTAGCTGCCGCAAATTCACTTTGACGGATCGATTGTTGCGATCGGAGAATATTTAACCAGATCGAGGCTTCAAGTTCGTTTCGTTTTAACATCGCCGCAGCGGCTTGCTCGTCCCCCGCGGCAATTGCCAGCGAGGTAGCATAAATGGTCGCCGTTAGCCCGGCGTCCTCCCCCCGCAAACGATGGCTTTGCACGATCGCCCAAGCTTCCTTGGCGGCTTCCGCGTCAAACCATACTGGAATCAGGTCAGGATAGAGCGCGGAAAGCGGTTCAATTTCGAATGGAAGCGAGGCCAACTCAGAAGTTTCTGGAAATGCCGACAACTGATTTTCAATACTGAGCGCCCTCAACAAAGCAACTGCGGCCATTTCCCGATTTCCGTTCGCCAGCTCGCCACGACACAATGCCGCTGCAGCGAACCGAGCCGTAAGTGATGGCTCGCCACGACAATAGTCCAGAAGCTGGGCAGCAAGTTCTGCGATGTTTGCGAAATCGCCACGGGAGATGCGAACTCGCAGTCTCAAGACTCGCTCACCAACTTCACGATGCAGTTCCAAGAATTCGTCACGGCGATCCGAGTCTACATCGAACTCGTGAATCTGATGCCATTCGAGGCGACGACCATCGTCAAGCACAATCCCGTCAACGTCAAAGGTGCTGATACCCGCGTCAAGTTGCGACAAATCGCGCCGTAGTATCGTTTGCGCCGGTAAGTCAGGTGCCTGTACGCCAATTGACAGTAGGATTAGTCCACAGTAAAGAATGCGGAGCTTGGAGCAATTGGCAAGTAAAGCGCCGGTTCGACATTCGGATGACATAGAGACGATCGGTTTCAAACGTGATCACTCCCTAACTCAATCAGCGATTGATACGCATCGACATCCAACGTTTTGGCGATCGTGAACCCTGCGGCCGTCAATGAGAAATCATTCATCAGTTGATGCATGACTAGACCTGCAATGCAGAGTTGGCGCAGACCGTTCATGAACCGCACCGTTTGTTCAGGATCTCGAGAACACCGGAATTCGACTCGGCGACCTTCCTCGACTTCGACACATACGGCCAGAAATCGCTCGGAGGGCTCAAAGGCATTTTTGTCTCCGCGTATGCTGATCGAGCCCGAGTTTTTTGTAGCAACAAGAATGGCCTTGGCTTCGGGTGATAGTTGTTCCAGATCACAATCTGGTATCTGCAATCGGGACATGGAAATGCTGCACAGATGTGCCATCGCAATAATCGTGGGGGCACCTTGATTGAGATCGACCCAAGTTAAGCCGGGCGTCTCATCGTCTAAGCGAAAACCTTTGGAAAACAATGCTGAAACCCCGAAAGCTGGCCTAAATTTAACCTACAATTATTTTACCGTGTAACAATAATCCGAATCAGGCGTTGGATGAATGCCGGGATGGTCCATGACCATCGGTCCAATCTGATAGAATATCAGCAAAATCTCTTCTGTCCAATTGTGCTTCCAGATTCCCAACGGAGCCATTTGTCGACGGTCGTCATCGCTCGCTTTATAAAAACGCTATCAATCCTTTCTTATGGCTTGGCCGGGATTCCGCAATGAAACGCATTTGCTTTACCATCGCATTGATTTTTAACTCAGTTCTTGTCGGAACGAACCTGGCTCAGGAAATTTCCTTGGCCGAAGAATTTGCGTTGGCTCAGGATCGCGAACAGGCGCTGGCCAGGTTTATTCCTGGCACCGAAAGCTATTACTACTTTCATGCACTGTACTACCAGCATACGGAACAGTACGACAAGGTCGAAAGTCTACTCAGCGATTGGACTCGGCGCCATGGAGAAACGGAGTTGGTAACACAGATCAGGCATCGGCAAGCCTTACTCCGCTATGCCACTGACGCCGATCGATCGTTGAAGTATATCCAAGAACGACTCAACCTGCAGTTCAACCATGAACGCGAGGTTCCGCAAGCCGAGCGCGCGCTTCCCGTATCATTGAACGAAGATCTGATTTCGTTGCCCAGTTTGCTTGAGCGCGCGCTAGCCTCAGCCAATGATTTGAGCCGTATTGAGACTCGGGGTTTGGCGCTGTTGGCCGAGAAGACGTTGAATAAAAATCAATTGCGAAGTCTACTTCAACGCTTGGAACTTCCCGATTTCGAAAATCTTCCTGCGCTGATCGCCCAGGATTTAAAGGCTGGCGACGCTCCCGCATTCGGCAGCTACAAAATTCATCAGCGTTTGACGTTGCAGCAGCTTGATGAGTTGCTCCGACTCCAACCGGGCTTACTCAACCAGCAGAACTTCATCAACATTTACCTGACCAGATTGCGCCCCCATGATGACACGTTGTTTTACTTCGATCGCGAGCAACGACAAGCGTACCTGCAACGACTGTGGGCGTTCGCGAGTCGATTGGGCGACGCGCACAATTCACTTAAAGCAAACCTGCTCCACCAGCAATTGGAATTCAACTTGCACGATGGCGTGTATGACAAGGAACTGCTGATCTCGTATTTGAAACTTCCGCGCAATGTCCACTACATAAATCCCGACTACCTGAGCCGCGAAGCCCGAACTCAAGCGATTGCCGATCTCGGCGAGAATTTTTCGGATCGGATAGCGTTACCACCGATTGGAATCGACGAACCCGTCGTGCGCGAACACTTACAGCATTTCCTGAAATCCGCGGATAATTTTGACGAGTTTCTCCCTTGGGTTCGAGATGACTATCTCAGACGACTGTTTGCCGAAACCAAGATTGTCAACGGCCTGGGTGACAGGGAGAAATGGGCCTCGTTGCTCACACCAGAAGAATATCAAGCTCTGCTCGAACGGGTGGATCTCGATTTTGCATTGACCAACCCCAAGTTTCATAACGTTTCTGAGACCGTTGAAGTTGAACTATTTACAAAAAATATTTCGAAGTTGATCGTGAAAGTATTTGAGATCAACACAGCAAACTACTTCAAGAGTCAAGGTCGCGAAATCAATACCGATGTCAACCTCGACGGATTGGTGGCGAATTGGGAAGAGGTCTACAGTTACGCCGATCCGCCACTTCACCGGATCGCGAGAAAATTTACATTCGACTCACTCACTCAACGAGGCATCTATGTTATCGACTTCATCGGCAATGGAAAAAGCAGTCGGGTCCTTGTGCGCAAAGGCCGTTTGCACCATGTGATGGAGACCACGTTTGCTGGACACCTGTTTGCCGTCTTCAACGAGCAAAATCAACAGGTCAAAAATGCTCATATTTGGCTGGATGGGCGGCGGTTCGAAGCGGATCAACATGGTTTTGTTCTGATTCCATTTTCCACCCAACCTAAACGGCAAAGGATCGTGTTGGGTGATGCAAGTGGTTTTAGTTCACTCGAGTGGTTCGAGCATCAGGCAGAAACATATACCTTGCGATCAGGAATCTTCGTCGATCGAGAATCCCTCATTCGAGCTGAGAAAACACAGGTCATAATCCGACCCCAATTGCTGGCAGGGACGATGCCCGCCCCTCTGAGTCTGCTGGAGGACGTGAAGTTGAATATCACCAGTCTTGCTCAAGATGGAACATCGGCTACGCAAGACTTTTCGGACATTACGCTCGAGGAAGGTAAGGAGACATCCGTGGAATTCCAGGTTCCGGATCGTTTGAGCGACTTGACGTTTACGCTGTCCGCCAATATCAAAAACATTAGTCAGGTGATCGATCAACGGCTCTCGGTAACCGTGACTTTCCAAGTCAACCAAATTGACAAGACGACACATATTTCAGACTTGTTTTTGATCGATGGTGACACTGGTTACCGCCTGGAGGTTCGTGGAAAATCAGGCGAAGCACGAACCCGACATCCCGTCTTCCTGCAACTCAAACATCGATTCTTCACGGAACCTGTTCAACTGAGTTTGCAAACCGATCATCGGGGATGGATCACGTTAGGCGAGTTACCGGGAATTGAAACGGTGTCGGCGAGACTCAACTCAAATTTGCAGCAAAACTGGGCACTGCCAAGTTCTCGCATCAACCATTACACGACGATACATGCCATCGCGGGTGAAGCGATCCAAATCCCTGTTCCGCACGAATGGACAGAACTGACTGAAGACAAATTGGCGTTGTTCGAATTGCGCGGCGGCACAATTTTCGCTGATCGATTTTCAGCCGTGCGTCTGGAACCGGGAGTCGTCATTCTGGAAGACCTGAAACCTGGCGACTATGACTTGTTCTTCAAGGAGTCTGCCGATTCGATCCGCATACGAGTGGCTGCTGCGACCCGCACGAACGGCTACGCGATGAATAGTGCGAGAAAGCTGGAACTCCGTGACGGCCAACGCCCGTTTATCCAGCAAGTGACAAATGACGACAAATCGGTAATGATACAGATTGGAAATTCCCATGCCGAGACGCGAGTTCATATCATCGCGACCCGACATTTGCCGCGATTCAATGTGTTTCAACAGTTTTCGGTGACGGGCGACACCGAACCGACGGCTTGGGGCAATGCAATGCACCCATCTCAATACATGGCAGGACGAAATATTGGCGATGAGCTACGGTACATCTTGGATCGACACGATGCGGAAAAGTATCCGGGAAATATGTTGACCCGGCCTTCGCTGCTGTTGAATCCGTGGGCGCTTCGGGAAACGGAATCGACAATCCATGCACCGGAAGCGGGACAGGGCTTCGGTCAAGCTCGACCGGGACAGCAGGCTGAGCCACTCGATCGAGAACAAAAACAGGAAGGCGGTATTGCTGCAACGTCCGACTTGTCCAGCCTTGATTTTCTTTCAAACCCTTCGGTGATGTTGCTCAGTTTGTCACCGGATGAAAACGGTGTCGTCACCATCGAACGATCAAAACTCGGCGACAAACACTATTTGCAAATCACCTTGGCGGATCCCTTCCATGTGGCCGTGACTCACACCAAGATTAACGAAACAGAGGTTGAGTTGCGCGATTTGCGGCTGGCAGACGGCCTCGACCCAGAGCAACATTTTATCCAAAGCAAGGAACATTCGATTCTAGACAAGGACGAAGAGTTCGTGTTGGCAGATCCTTTATCTGGACAGTTTCAAACATTTGACGACTTGGGAGACGTCCATCGGCTCTTTATGGCAATGACTGGAAATGAAACACTCAATGAGTTTGCATTTGTGTTGGATTGGCCCAAAAAGTCCGAGGATGAAAAGCGGCAGCTCTATTCCAAATTTGCATGTCATGAATTGCATTTTTTCCTCAAACAAAAAGACCCTGAGTTCTTCCGATCGGTCGTCATACCCTACTTGGGCAACAAACGCGACAAGACTTTTCTAGACCACTGGTTGCTCAATGCTGACCTGCAACACTACGTCGACAGTTGGCAATTTGATCAACTCCACACGGTGGAACAAATCTTATTATCCAAGGTGCTAGGTGAACTCGAGCGGCGGATGATCCAGTTGATCGAACATCGCTACGATATCAACCCCACAGATATCACAGAGTTCGATAAAAACCTTGGATATGTCTTTTCGGCTGGCGGCCTGGATGGACAAAGTCTTGGCGATCAACTGAAAACACAGGCTGGTAAGGCAACAGGCCGCTACCGACAGGAAGACCCCGCGCAAGGGGCTGCGCCAGGGCAACCACCGCCCATGGCAATGCCACAAAGGGCCGGCCGAGCTCAAGATGAAACAAAACGAATGAACGAGTTGGGAGTCGAAGCCATTGAGTCCGATGAGAAAGCAACAAGTGAGCAGGGGCTCGGTGGAGACGGTGGAGGGAGTGATCTGTCCCGACGAAGTCTGCTGATCCTCGGAGGTCAGCCTGATGTTGACGATGGCGTCGATGGTCTGGTGGATACATTAATCGAGGCACGAGCAAAACTCGAACAGTTTTATCAGCGCCTCAAACCAACCCAGGAATGGGTTGAAAACAACTATTATAAGCTGCCCATCGATCAGCATGTGGCTGATCGCGTACCCGTCAATCGATTCTGGCGGGACTATGTGAACCATGTGACCGATGACCTGTTTCTCTCTCCTTATTTCCCCGAAGCGACCTCTAATTTCACTGAAATGATGTTTGCCCTGGCGGTGCTCGACTTGCCGTTTGAGGCTCCCGAGCACAAAACCGAGTTCACCGAAGAACAGTTGAACTTCCAGGCAGCCGGGCCACTCGTTGCATTCTACCAACAGATCAAGCCTGCCCTGTTCGAGCGTCGGGGCTCGACCGTGTTAATCAGCGAAAACTTTTTTCGCAACGATGACCGCTTTCAACAAGATGGCGATCGCCGTTACGACAAGTTCGTCACCGACGAGTTCCTCATCAGTACAGTATATGGCGGCCAAGTCGTCATCACGAACCCGACTTCGACCCCGCAGACCATGGAACTGTTGATCCAGATACCGGTGGGTGCGATTCCGGTTTCCGGTAGTCAGGCAACGCACTCGCGTAAGCTGGATTTAAACCCGTTCAGCACAACGACTCATGAGTACTTCTTCTATTTTCCAAACCCTGGTGATTATCCGCACTTCCCAGCGCACGCTTCGGCCAATGATCGAGCGATCGCGGTCGCCGAAAATCTGACTTTCAAAGTCGTTGACGAACCTTCCACGATCGATCGAACCTCATGGGCATTCGTGTCACAACATGGCAGCGAACAGGAGGTCATCGAGTATCTGGAAAACGAAAACATTCTTGCGGTCGACTTGAATCGAATCGCGTTTCGTATGAAGGACCAGGCATTTTTTAACGAAGTGACGCGCATCCTGAAGGACCGTTTTGTTCATGTGCC
>JBGTDM010000043.1:0-9064 GCA_041748315.1 Pirellulaceae bacterium | reverse complement strand
ATCGTAGATCTGCCCGTCAGTATCCGTCACCAAGACTTTGGTGTTCGGAGGAAATGTTGCTGTAAAACCGGCTTGATGGACGCGACCATCGACCCATTCCGTGTGACCAGAATTCGATTTAAAATCACCACCCAAGATCGGGATCTCATCGGGCGAGTTCGGTATTGCGAGCGGAGCTGAATGATCTGCGTTGCGAAAGTAAGGATTAAACGCCTTAACCTCGGCAAATAATAACGTCTGGCTTGTCCCATCCGTAATCGAATTGAGACGCGTACTCTGATTGATCGCGAATGTTCCAGGGCCTCCAGTTTTGGAATTTGGATCAAAGACAAACCACGGGCCAGCATTCCAACCATAATTGATTGGATAATAAATATTGTCAGTCGCGATCCGTTCTCGATCGTTGACCTCGCTTGGACAAAGATAGGTCGGTATCCGAAACGACGCGACCCCTTTCAGCTCTCCGCCGATATCGATCGGTGGGTGTTCCTTGTAACCAACTTTGAAGTCAATCTTCGATGATAGGTTGACCTCTTCAAGATAGGGAAGGAGCATGACTTGTGCCGACCAACCGTTTCTCGTTGCATTATCAGCCAACGCGACACCATCTCCGTCCACGACGGGAAAAAGCGATGCCGGGGGAAGTTGCTTCAAAGCGCTTTCGTAATTGAGAGTAGCCACCACGATTTGCCGCATATTGTTTGCGCAACTCGTACGCCGCGCCGCTTCGCGCACCATTTGTACCGCTGGCAGCAACATCGCCATCAAAACCCCAATGATGCTAATTACGACCAGAAGTTCGATCAAAGTGAATGCATCTCGTCGACGAAAATTGTTTTGTGCGGCTGCCGACATATTGCCTGCAACCTTGGCATCACCCGCGTTATCAAACGGGTACCTGCAGGTTCCCGTCAGACTGACCTTCCCGCAAAGCTTCTGAATGCTATGTGGCGGGAAAAGATTTTTAGAACAAAGATTACCTGATAACACGCACCGGAGCTTCATTTGAGCTTTCTCCATTTAGGACTTATTTTCAATTCGGTGAACGTAATGAACTCAGCCATTGGCGATATCGGTGGTTTCGAGGAAACCGTAGGAAATCAGCCGATAACACCGCGAATCAGCCGCCCACAATCATTAACTGAGACTCAGTATCATTTACAATTCGTGAATTTTAGCTTGAACAGGTTATGACAACAAGGGGGGGCCGCCGATGTATCAAAAAAATATTGACCGCGTCCGTGAATCGCCGAGGACACGCAATGAGTAGCCCCACGGTCAGCAGTCCAGTTTTAAAAATTCCTAATAATGTTTTTGAAAACGCCCTTAATCCAAATTGATGGCGAACGAGGAAAGGGCTAGAATCCATGTGAAGGAGAATGGCGTGGATCGGATTGAATTGTCAACGATTGCACCAGCCAAGATCAATCTTTATCTGGAATTATTGGCGCGGCGCGACGATGGATTTCACCAGCTCGAGACGGTGATGTCGGCGGTTGGCTTATGCGACAATGTTTTGATTCGGCGGTCCGGCGGGAGCGAGAACGAAATTAAGCTGGTGTCTGGAGGCCGGGGGCGTTCAAGCGATTTCGTATCGGGCATTCCGTCGGATGAACGAAACCTGGCATGGATTGCGTTACTGGAACTTCAGAAATTTGTGGGGCTCGATAAGCGGTCAGGGCAAGGTGCCAAGATTACGATCATCAAACGAATCCCGGCGGCGGCTGGTCTCGGTGGCGCCTCGTCCAATGCTGCAGCAGTTTTACGGTTGGGAAATCAACTTTACCGATTGGGCCTCACGCAGGAACAGCTTTCGAGGCTTGCCGCGCGACTTGGGAGTGATGTTCCATTTTTTTTGAATAGTTCATTTGCCGTATGTCGCGGTCGTGGTGAACTGGTTTCGCCAATCGCAAGCCGTACTTATCCCTGGTTTGTAATTCTCAAACCTCCGGAAGGATTTTCGACACCATTGATCTATTCCCATGCTTCGGTTCCCAAGCGACCTCGTTCGGCTGAACGGATGATTGCTGGATTGCAGACGGGTCGCTTAAGCGAGATAGCAGCAGCGATGTTTAACCGTTTGGAGCAGGCTGCCAGCGAGGTCAGCAATTGGTGCGTTCAAATCAGGGACGAGTTTCGGCGCATCCAATGTCTGAACCATCAGCTGAGTGGCAGCGGTTCCTGTTATTTTGGCATTTTTCCCAATCGCTTTCTTGCGAATCGAGGAGCGAATCGTTTGCGCAGTCGAATGCCAGGCGTTGGGGTATTTGTTTGTCGATCGATCGACCACCGCAATATCATCAAGCTTCAGCAAAAAGTGCAGCAACTACAGCGGAGTTAGACGACCCGAGTTTCATGTGAGGGAGTACGAAGGATGGAAATAACTGAAATTCGAATCAAATTAATGGATGACTCGGAAGATCGACTACGGGCATTTTGCAGCATTACCTTTGACAATAGTTTTGTCGTACGGGATTTGAAGATCATCGAAGGTAACAGCGGCCCATTTGTGGCGATGCCCAGTCGCAAATTGACCGCACATTGCCGTGAATGTCGCTTTAAAAATTACCTGCGGGCCAGGTTTTGTAATCAGTGTGGATGTCGCTTACCCGATGATCAGGTCGATTTTGACGCCCAAGGACGGGCCAAACTGTATGCTGACGTCGCTCATCCGATTAATGCAGAGTGCCGCGAGGTCATTCAGGAACAAGTGATTCAGGAGTTTGAAACCGAGCTGGAGCGAGCCAAGCAACCTGGCTATTTTTCCAGGTATGATGACAGTTACGAAAGCGACTCGACGACGCAACGTCGAGCGACACCAGACCGTCCCCAAGTGGGGCGGGGTACTGGCGTGATCGAGCGAATGGATTCATCAGAGCAGGATGTTCCCTCTCCACACCCGTTGGATTCGCCAACGACCGAACGTGGTCCAAAGTCAAACCCGCAAGGTTCCGCCGAGCAGAATTTTGGCAGTCAATCGAATTTCGGGAAGGGAATTCTTGATTAATTGGCGAGGCGATGAACTGGGTTAAGCCCGGGATTTTTCCTGAAAACGTTGGAAAAACCCGCAAATTCAGCTCATTCAACCGATAGGAAAATTGAGTCCATATTTACTCGGAAATTCTTGAATTCCGCTTTTGCCAGTAACTATACTTAAGATAATAAATTCTGGCGCCAGCGAAGCAAAAGCGCCGAGATTAAATGTCGGCTACCTCGTGGTACGTTTTCAAACTGAATTCACGAGCGAGACCGAAACTGCGAGGATTTCCGGGGTTATTCATGCGCTACTATCGTTTCTTGATTTCGGCTGTAATTACGGCGGTTGGATTGACAACGTGTTCGATGGAAAAATCGAATGCCCAATCGAGCGCGACTCCTAAAAAGTTGGCTCCGGGCGTACTCAAGGTGATCCAACCATGGGTTGATCCTCGCGACACGCACACGTTGCCGATGAGCACGCCTGGAATTAACGCCACCCCATTCGAACCGAAACAATCCCCCGTCTCGACCACCTTAGCCGAGCAATCTCGCCGCATCGTCATGTTTCGCGATGCTTGGCAATACGAGTTTGCGTTTCTTGGCCTGCGGCAGATCGAGTTAGACGTCGCCGCCAGCGACGGTTCAACGGTCAAGCGGAATTTCTGGTACATGGTTTATCGAATTCGCAACACCGGCGAGGTGTTGGTCAACGACGAGATTCGGCATCCCAGATTCGGAACGCTCGAATATGAGAAGCTCGCTAATTTTGAAAATATGAGTCCGGAGCGGCGAGAACAGGCGATCGCCAAACTCGAGAACGAGACCTTATTCGGTCGATTCATTGGCAACTTCCGGTTGGAGGGTTGGGTCGAGAATATTTCGAATGGTGAGTATACAAAAGTCTCTTACCGGCCGGTGATCGACAGGAGCATTGCTGCGGCGATTCAACAGGAGGAAGACCCGGCTACCGAACTGCTGACCTCCATCGACTTGATGAAAAAGTCGTTTCCAATTGTGCCAGAACGGAGTGAGTTTGGAGGGTTGTGGGGTGTTGCCATTTGGGAAAACGTCGATCCTCGGATTGACTACGTGTCGGTGTTTGTTAACGGATTGACGAATGCCTATCGACTCGCCAAAACACCGGATGGTGAATGGAAAACGGTGCGGAAGACTTTGCAGTTGAATTTCTGGCGGCCTGGCGATGCGATCGAGCAGGCAAAAGACCCAGTGGGGTACGGAATTCCGCTGGTCGATGATTTCCGTCGCCAAATTGAAATTTGCCGTCGGTTCAATTTGCCAGGTCCTGTGATTCAGGGATTCGAATTTGATCAGGTAACGACTCGGCGAAGACAAATCATCGAGGTCGATTCCGAATTCAGTTTGCGGAAAATGGAATCCGAACTGGCAAATCAGCTAGACGGCGGAACGATTCCGCAATCGGTGTTGAACGCGTTTCAGGATGCCGGAATGCCGCTCCCTGACAATGTGCAACCGCAAACGACCATTAAGGGAAAACAATGGACCTTCGGCGCAATAATTGACGGAGAAAACAAGTCGATCCTGATCGAATTGATTCCCCAGTTCTGGGAACCTGCCATTGAAGAGGGAATTCGGTTTACAAAAACCCTTGATCATTTGTGGATTTATCAGTAAATTAAACTGTCCACGAAATCATGAATTAAAGGGTTAATCCAAATGGCACATAAGAAGGGTCAAGGCTCCAGCCGCAATGGTCGAGATTCCAATGCTCAACGGCGTGGGGTAAAAAAATTCGGAGGTGAAGTTGTACGCGCCGGGAACATTTTGGTCCGCCAATGCGGCACCAAGTTCCATCCAGGAAAAGGCGTGGGAATGGGCAATGATTACACCCTGTTTGCATTGACGGATGGCTTCGTCCAGTTTGACCGAGATGGTCGCCGAATCAATATTGTCGCTGAAAGAAATTGAGCTTCGTCCGGCAATCCAGGCTCGATGATCGGTATCTCGGTATCGCTTGCAGATTGCTATTTATGTGGTTTTTGGCAAGTTTTCGTCCATTGACATGTGGATGTCTATGAGGTGCATGCCGAATTCTGTCAGCGATCTCTACCTGAATTCGCTGCATTCGTAATCGACAACATGACTCCTGCGAGTCTCATGGTAGCTTCGATTGGCATGCGTAGTGTTCCAGTTTGACGTCTGTCCACTTAAACCGTAAAAGTTGTCGGTGACTTTGTTTTTGGCTGTAAGCAACATTTCGAAGATCAAAGTTCATTTCGTAGCAACGATTTGAAGATGAGAAATGGGCGTCCCGCACCAATTGATCTTCGTCAATTGTCGGCGTTTAAACATCGTCTTGCTGCCGAATTCTAGCCCGCATTTCTCACATGGAAAGCGGCGAGAGGGGCCATCTGCCGCTGGGGACAGCGGCAGCTACAGTAGGTCGGCCTGTCCTCAGGCCGACACATCCTCAGGCCGAAACTTTGACCTGAACGCACCGTTGCCCACAACGATGACATTTGCCCAACAATCGAGCGATCGCCAACGCAAAAGTCATCGTTGTGAGAAATGCGGGCTAGGCCGGCCGGCGTTTAGGTCGATCGGCGCAATTCGTTTTCAACAATTGATCAACATTCCGCACCGATAGGTGTCCTGTTGACTCAAGTCGCTAACCATCAATCCTTGCTGATTTTAAAGGCTGTCTATCGGAGTTGTCGGTTTGCCCATGTCGATTTCGCAGCAGCGGAGCTTGTCGGATTTCTCGCAGCGGTTAAAAATGAAACTCAGAACCTTCTCGGATTAGCGAATCGGACGTTCATGTTTGTGGATCGTGTCAAAATTGAAGTAAGTGCTGGCAATGGTGGGAATGGCTGTATGAGCTTTCGCCGCGAAAAGTATGTCGCCAAGGGGGGGCCAGACGGCGGTGATGGTGGAGATGGTGGTAGTGTGTTTATTGTCGCCAAGTCTGGGGTCAACAGCCTGGTTAATCTTGCCCAACGGAAACAGTGGAAAGCCGAGAAGGGCCGGCCAGGATCCGGTTCGAATCGCCATGGTCGAAAAGGTCTCGATCAAATCATTGAGGTGCCGCCGGGCACGATCGTGATCGATGCTGAAAAGCAATTTATCATCAAAGACTTGACCAGCCATGGTAGTGAAATCGTTGCTGCAAGAGGGGGCAAAGGAGGAAAGGGGAACCCGCATTTCAAATCCGCCAGCAACCAGGCGCCAAGGGACTGGACGGCCGGCTCACTTGGAGAACGCCGCACCTTGATCCTGGAATTGAAGGTCATCGCCGATGTCGGATTAATTGGAAAGCCGAATGCCGGCAAGAGCACGTTGTTAAGTCGCATTTCCAGGGCGACCCCTGAAATTGCCGATTATCCATTTACGACCAAGTATCCCAATCTAGGGCAAGTCCCCGTCGATCTAGATCATTCATTTGTAATGGCCGACATTCCCGGTTTGATTGAGGGTGCCTCGACCGGAGCGGGGTTGGGCCATGAATTCCTTAAACATATCGAGCGCGCTGGAATTTTGGTCCATCTGGTTGAGCCTCAACCCATCGACCAAACCGACCCGATTGAAAACTATCACATGATCCGCAACGAGTTGCTGCAATTCAATCCGCGTTTGGCAGACCGATCTGAAATCGTGGTCGTAACAAAAGCTGAACTTCCCGATGCCGAACAGGTGCGCGATGCATTGTCGATTACAATCGATCGACCGGTACGGCTAATTTCGGCCGTGACCGGAAGCGGTTTAAAGGAACTTGTGTTGAGTATCGCCGCCAAGCTGGAAGAACAAACGATATACAAGTGAACAGGGATCTCCAGGAAATTCGTTGGGCATTCGTCGATATCGGCAATAGCGCCATCAAGTTGGCCTTCTGCGATTCCCTCGATAACTCGACGTTTCCACAAGTCACTCGAATCGATCCAAGGTTGCATGCGTGGTTAGATGAAATCCAACAAACCATCGAAACCATCACGGCGGCAGAAATCCGTTGGATTGTTTGCAGTGTCAATCACCACATCAAAGAACAGCTTAAGCAGTCAATCCAACAGAATCGACCGAAAGACCACTGGTTGGAATTGACCCATTTCGATGCAAATTTCGAGATCATTCCTCGTCCCTTGGAAAAAATCGGCACCGACCGGTTGATGGCCGTTGCTGGTGCCATTGCACGACTGGAGGCCACTGATCTGCGGATCGTAATCATTGATGCCGGAACGGCCGTAACGGTGGACGCTGTCGAACGAATCAATCACACAGAGCATCAATTTCGTTTTTTGGGAGGAACGATTCGACCTGGCATCGAGCTTCAACGAAACGCTCTAAACCGGTATACCTCGGCGCTCCCCGATTTATCTGTCACTGACTCGGACATTCCTTCGCAAGTGATCGGTCGCTCGACCGAACATGCAATTTTATCCGGCACAGCGTACGGTGAGTTAGGGGCGATTATGTCGTTGGTTGAGTTATTGGAAATTGAAATGGGAGGTCCGGCAAGAGTGTTCCACACGGGAGGGGATGCTGTTTGGATGAAATCCTTTTTCCCATCTGACTGGCAATACGAACCCGATTTGGTATTGCAAGGCATAAGGGCTGTCGCACGTCAAAAACTTTCCTCGTAAATAATTTGCCTGAAGATTTTCCAATGACCTGTTCAATCGATGCCAACAACTCCTAATTTTTCCACAACCCTTCCGTCGAATCGTTCAGCAGCGACCTCGCCGCAGGTAACGCTGCTGACTCCTGCCGGACGAGGGGCAATCGCCGTGCTATCGGTGTCGGGGGCAGGATCCAAAGCCGCAGTCCAAAAGTTTTTTGTATCTCGAACCGGCTTTCAAAGCGATCAATTAGAACCCGAGCGGCCCTATTTTGGACGATGGCAATGTGGAGACGATTTCGAGACAAGTGAAGAACTGATCATTTGGATTCGGACGGATTTTGAACTCGAAATCCAATGTCATGGTGGGGCTTGGGCTTGGCGGCGTATTGTCAAGGATCTGGAACAAGTCGGTGTGAAATGGGTACCGTGGGAAACCTATTTAAAGTCGACTTACCCCAATTTGATTGAGCGGGAAGCATTAATACAACTCCCATTTGCGCGCACGGCGAAATGCGCGGCGATTCTTTGGGATCAACGTGAAGGTGCGCTGGTCAATCGCATTCGAGCGATCCGCGAATCCGTTCAGTCATCTCAATTTCAACAATCGAGGAAACAAATCGATGAGCTACTCAAGTTTGCCAATTTGGGTTTGCGACTGATCCAAGATTGGAAAGTTGTTCTGGTTGGCGCCCCAAATGTAGGTAAGAGTAGTTTGATCAACGCGATGCTGGGTTTTGAGCGGGCAATCGTGTTCGATCTTCCCGGTACGACCCGAGATGTGATCTCGGACCATACAGCGATCGATGGGTGGCCGGTTTCGATTACCGACACGGTCGGATTGCGAGTGGCCGAATCATCGATTGAACGAAGCGGAATCGAGCGAACTCAGTTCTCAGCAGAGTCCGCCGACTTGTTGGTTTTTGTATTTGACGACTCGGGTTCAGGTGATTTTGATTCGGAGTTCTGGGTTTCGAAATTGAATGTTCCATTGCTGTTTGTTCAAAACAAAATTGACTTGTTGCCCAAACACTCGGTTGTATCAATTCGTGACAACGTGCATCATACAAGTGCCTTGACCGGTCAGGGAATTGCGGAGCTCATGGATCAGATGGTAAAGCGATTGGTTCCCGAGGTTCCTGGTGCGGGTAGCGGGGTCCCTTTTACCGAGCGACAAATCAACTTGCTAAATTTGTGTGCAACATTGTTGGACGGATTGCTTGAGCTAGCAGAGTCGATCCGTCCGACCGACCCTGAAAAAAAAATTCTGTTAATGACAGCATTGGATTCGTTGGTCAACGATTAATCCGCGGCACAATCGTTGATTTCGCGGGTACCGCTTCGAGTCGGCACAGTTATTTTTTTGAAAATGTGGTTTCTTGGGGGCCGTTTACAACCCTTTAATCGCGCGAAATTCCCCACAAAAACCGAGGTTTCCTTAAACTGCAAGCAGTTCGCTGCGTATCGAACAGAAATAATTTTGGTAAATATTTACAA
>JBGTDM010000042.1:0-6042 GCA_041748315.1 Pirellulaceae bacterium | reverse complement strand
CATTTGTTCGACGAGAGCGGCCGGCGGTTTATCGATGCCTATAACAACGTCCCTCATGTCGGCCATTGCCACCCAGAGGTGGTTGAAGTCGCTCGCCAACAAATGAGTTTACTCAACACAAACACGCGGTACATCAATGATCGGGTGATTGACTTTGCCGAAGCGCTTGCAGATACATTTCCGGAACCCCTGAACGTGTGTTACCTGTTGAGTACGGCAAGTGAAGCAAATGAGTTGGCATTGCGATTGGCGAGAAATTTCACGAACGCCAGAGACTTGATCGTCCTCGACGGGGCCTACCATGGACATACCACAACACTCATCGATATCAGCCCGTATAAGCATAGCGGACCAGGCGGATCCGGTCGTCCTGATTGGGTACACGTGGCCCCGCTCGCTGACATCTACCGTGGGCCATTTCGCAAAGCCGATACGGCCGGACTGGAATACGCTGGGGTTGTGGAGTCGATGATTCAACAGCTCGCCAGGCAACAACGGCGTCTGTGTGGTTTCATCGCCGAGTCCTGTCCGAGTGTCGGCGGTCAAATCATCTTTCCAGATCACTATCTGCCCGCGGTCTATGCAGCCGTTCGAAATGCCGGGGGCGTTTGTATTGCCGATGACGTACAAACCGCCTACGGTCGTTTAGGTGCTGCTTTTTACGGTTTTGAATTGCAGCATACGATCCCCGATATTGTCGTGCTCGGAAAACCGATCGGCAACGGACATCCCCTGGCAGCCGTGATTACGACACCCGCTATCGCTGATGCGTTTAACAATGGCATGGAGTTCTTCAGCACGTTTGGCGGGAACACGGTCTCCTCCCTGATCGGGTCGACAGTTTTGGAAATTGTCCGCCGTGATCGCTTACAAATTCATGCGCTGAACATCGGTCAGATGTTACAACACGGATTCATGGAGCTGAAATCGCAGTTTCAGATCATCGGCGACGTTCGTGGAAGCGGGTTGTTTATGGGAATCGAATTGGTTCGTGATCACGAAACGTTAGAACCGGCAACTCGAGAAGCGGACTTTGTGGTAAATCGAATGCGTGATCGTGGTGTCTTGGTGGGAACTGATGGACTGCTTCACAATGTCATAAAAATCCGTCCGCCCATGGTTTTTTCCAGAGAGGATGCGTCAATATTGATTGATACGCTGGCCACCTCGTTATTTGAAATTCCACAAGCCGGTCGCTAGATTGCAGGTTGGCAGCGAACTCACCATACCACCCTGAATCCACGGTCGGTAACTTATTGATTTCCAAGTTGACCCAACGCAGTCATCGCGCCACGGTGATTTCGATCAAGCTGAAGCGTGACCGTGAACTGGTGCCTGGCAGCGGGGAAATCACCTTTTGCTACGAATAGCTGTCCCAAATGGTAGCGGGCCTCCGCGTAACGTGGATTGGCCGCAATCGCATCCCGAAGCAGTTGCTCGGCTCGCTGGAATTCTTGGTCCTGAATTAACAAACGAGCAAGACTTGTCAGCACTGACGCCTCTTTGGGTGCCGCGTCAGCCGCACGCTGATAGTACGATTTCGCTTGGCTGAGATCCTGTTCGGATTCGCAAAGGCGACCGAGACGGAAGAGCGCCTGAGGATGATGCGGCTTTACTTCCAATGTCTTTTCGTATGCCGCTCGGGCATGATGGGTATCCCGCTTCGTTTCAAATACCAAACCCATGTTATAGTGTGCGTTCGCATGATCAGGTGATTTGGTAATCGCGTGCTCAAGCAGTGCTTGTGCCTTAATAAACTGTTGCTCTCGGATCAACACTTGAGCCAATCCCACGTTTAGATCGGGGTTGTCCGGTTGCACTTGGAGCGCCTGTTGATAGTAATTGGTGGCTGCTTTGGAATCGCCCTGAAGATCTTTGATGATTGCCAACTCATTGAGCACCGCAACCGAGTCAGGAGCAACGTCATATGCTTCGAACAACGTCGCTAAAGCATCGTCGATGCGATTTTGCGTCATATAGTCTTCGGCGATCAATAGCAAAACTGCTGCATGATATTCTTGCATCGTTCCAGTAAAAATCTCACTTTCCAGGATGGTTCCGGGGAAGTGGGACTGTTGGGCAAACCGTTGCATCAGAGTTGATTCAGGGAGATTGGCATCACTGGTTACAGTCGCGACATCGGTAAGACCTTTGTAGACCACACTCAATCGTCCGGCACGGTCGATTAGGAAACTGCAAGGCATGGGAAGCGCACGGTTCATGGTGAACAACGCGTTATGCCTTCGAGTTAATTCATCAATAACAGAAGCCGGGGCCATCCCCGCCGTGAATGGAAACTGTAATCGCGCTGCCATCGCTTTTGCGTCCGCTCGCGCCTCAGGTCCCGATTGCAACTCGTCAATGCACAAGGCGAGTACTCGCACGCCAGCTTGGTTCAACTCGTTATGTTGAGCTGTGAACTCCGACAATTCCTTAACACACGGGACACAGGTCACCGACCACAGATTCACTAATGTTGCGGTATTGCCATCCAATAGAAAATCGTGAGGCAGTCCGTCGAAATCATAGTAGCCTAATGCTGGAGCTTTGATCGGATGTAAAATCGGAACTCTGGAGGTCAGTTCAGGCGCTGGGACTTTTAATTCCGAGGGTCGAAGTGCCAGGTTTTCACGGACCATGTCGAATCGAGTGGCAACTCCGGAACCTTGTTTCAACTCATATCTCGCGTTCGCATCCATCGGTTCGAACACTTCAACCTCGCCAAGGCGATTTGGCCAGCGAACTTCGACCCGTGAAATTCGCATCCCGGAGCCCAGCCCGAAATGCAACCACGACGATGACTGGGTTAAAAAACCATCACCAGCGCGCAGGGTCTTGATCAGTCGAATTGGCTCCGATTCGTCAATGGGCTGTTCGTCGGCTGCTGAAACCAATTCAAGTGAAATACGTGCACCGATTGCGTCGCGATTGGTGCCGTTGCCGTTTCCGAGTAAACGAAACTGGATAAAGTCATTGTTCGACCGACTCTCATTTCGCATGACGCGAACCCTGGGCGCATTTCGATTGGTAAGCAAAATGTCGAGCTTGCCGTCATGGTCCCAGTCAACGACCGCGGCCGCTCGTCCGTCGTCTGCGAAATCCAGGCCGGTTACGGCCGAGATGGTCGCAAACCGATGTTCGGCTTCTGCGCTGGATAAGGTATTAAGAAAGCTGCAATTTCGTTCATAGGCACTCATGGCGCGACCTTGTCGCAACATGGAATCCATCTGTGCGCTATGTTCGCTGGGCGCGATTCGCAAGATCGGGATTTCGGCTTCACTTGTTGATTCTTCAACTGACTTCGACAAAACTTGCCGCCAATGGAAACTTCACAAGTCACCGGTATCTTCAGACGTGATATAGCCGTTATTGACAAAAATATCGTCCCAGCCATTGTTGTTAAAATCGATAAAGATCGAGCCCCAGGCCCATCGCCCCATATTCACGGCGCTTTGAACACTGGTATCCTCGAATCCCAAGAAGGATCCGGACGCGGATTCCAGAGTTTCCGGCGTGGCGCCAGTCGGGTCTCCCCCCAGATTTCTAAGAAGTGTGTTCCCCCTCGCATATCGCTGAAACCGCTGTTTTACTTCCTCAGGCGCGTCGGATTTAAAGTTATCCTGAGTCGTGATCCGATTCCCCGCATACGAATACATGTTGCTAATGTACACATCCATCCAGCCGTCTCGATCATAATCGGCCCAATTCACCGACATTCCAAACGAGTCATCTTCCGCATTTGTCTCAGCAGCGACATCGACAAACCGAACTGTTCCATCGGGTTGGACATCGCAACGATATAAATTGTTCCAGCCAAAATCGTTGGCGACATAAAGGTCCTGATCCCCATCGTTATCGTAGTCCTCCCACGCCGCCGCAAACGTATAGCGGAAGTTGTTCGTCATTAAACCAACTTCCTCCGTGACGTCGTGAAATGAAAATTCATTCTCGAAGGAAGTGTTGCGGTATAAGCTGTTGGTTCCACCGGCAACAAACTCACCATCATCGTCGGTGATCACCACGTTTGCCGCCACATTCGTGGCGCCGTCCGCACTGTACGTGCCGACGTAGAAATCCAGCCATCCGTCGCGGTCATAATCAACGGCCGTCAACGACCAGATGTTGTCGTTTGTGTCAATCGTTTCGCGGATCGTAAATGTGCCGTCGCCAGCACCCTCGGCAACGACGACCCCGCCAGTGAGCGCGACAAGCAGGTCTTTGATTCCATTGTTGTTTATGTCGACAAATAACGCCGTACTCGTGTTCTGTAACAAATCGACTCCAGACTCGCTCGAGACGTCTTGCAACGTGCCATCTGGATTCTGCAGATAGAGTAGATTCGGCAGGCCTGCTTCCTGACAGATATAGAGATCATCCAATCCATCCTGATTGATATCGGCAACGGCAATTCCGTTATTACCGAGCAGGACGAACGGTGTATTGGTTTGGCTTCGATCAAGCCAGTAATCATATCCAATGAGTAGTTGTTGACGAAAACTACTCAGGTTGCCAAACACCGATTCAGTACAATCTGAAAATAGCGGACCATCCAGCAAATCCACCGCTTCATACGATACCACTTGGAGACGTTGCAATTTCGGAACTTCTTCGTTCGACCAAAGCGCTTCCCAAACTGCATTTTCTTCGCGGACTCCCGTTTGCGTGGGACCATAGAGTTCCAAAGTCTGTAGCGTCTTAACAGATTGAGGATCTTCTTGAACCGTGACGCGGAAGACTTTCAATTTCAACTTCAGCGTTTCTCGGTCGATAAAGGGCTCAAGCACTCCTTGTAGAGCGTGAGCCAAAGCGTCGGCTCCGACAAGTGATTCATCGGTTGCATCGGTCGGCTCGTTGCCATTGCCAGAGTGCGCAGTATCGTCACTTTGGGCAGACGTTTCACCGTTCGGGTCAAATACACCTCGCCGGATCGTCAAATGATCATCGGCGAACGCAGTGATTACGTTAACTGGGATCAATGAATCCACCGTCGCCTCGGGTTGAGTCATCGATGCTACAGCCGATCCTTTGATGGGCTTTTCCGAGACAATCAATTTTTTGAGATTATTAAAGTGCGCCGTTACTCGGTCGGAGATTACTTCCGTGTTCCAGCCATCGGTTTCTGCATTGTCGATCTCATCCCACAAACGAGCTTGGTCATCGCCAGTCTTCCAGGCATTTCGAACCGCTTCATCGCGGGAAGCCCAACTGGAACTTGATCGTGTTTCCCGATCGATCGGTGCTATATTTCCACCATCGACGACGATCGAGTTCTGGGAATCGTCGTTCGAGTCACCGTCACCCGATCCCCAATCGATGGAAAACCAGGCCACCAAAGCGAAAACGGCGAGTACGGGAAGACTGATTAACAGGATGGACGACAAACTCAAGTGCTGCTTTGTCGCATCTGAACGATTCGTTCCAACCCGTTGCCCCTTCGACAACGGCCTTTTTTGCAATGAGTCGCGCTTCGAATTGCGACTGTTCGAACGGTTTCGTTTCTTGGAACTCATGAAAAACCTGAAGTTTGGTTATTTATTCAAATGTACACTTTGTTAATTCAATTTTCTACCCGTTGGTTCGCGCTCTCCAGGAGACAGTTGTTTCCTGGAAATGGCCGGGGAAAACAATTTCGAATTCCAAGTCGATAAACACAAAAAAAGCCGGTGAGTTTGTTCACCGGCTCAACTGATTACTCAAACGATTATGATCGCTAGAAACAGTTCGATTGTTACGCAAGTCTAACGTTCTCGGCCCGTGGTCCCTTTGGACCTTGGCCTTCGTCGAAAGAAACGCGCTGTCCTTCGCGCAATTCTTCGTAACGAACGCCGTCCAAGTTGGAACTGTGGAAAAAGAGATCCTTTTTCGAACCTGTGTCAATAAACCCAAAACCTTTGTCTGTCAATCGTTTGATTGTACCTTCTGCCATTAGATCGAAATCCTCAACTAAGCTGGTGAGCAGATGTTGGACCCTGTGTCCGTGCCCGCTCACCCAAAGCCAGAATTGTAGCAAAGAATTTGGCGTAGAACATAACGTTTGTAAAT
>JBGTDM010000041.1:0-10629 GCA_041748315.1 Pirellulaceae bacterium | reverse complement strand
TTGTGGGCAACGGTGCGTTCAGGTCAAAGTGTCGGCCTGAGGATGTGTCGGCCTGAGGACAGGCCGACCTACTGTAGCTGCCGCAGTCCCCAGCGGCAGATGGCCCCTCTCGACGCTTTCCATGTGAGAAATGCGGGCTAGTCCTACAGCGCCGGCTCGATGCAAAGCTGTAGGCCAGCCTTTCCAGGCTGACGCCGTTTACTTGGTTTGTGCCAAACCGCGAGGATTGGGTCAGCCTGGAAAGGCTGACGTACATACCTTGCGCTGTAGGATTAGAGTCCGTTTGGGTCATGTTTGCGACGAGGCAAAACAACCAGTTCGCCATCGATCCGTGCCAAAAATGATGGAGCGCCCGCCTCTTCCAGCAACACTAACAACTCCTGATCATCAATGTACTCAAACGTAACATGTCGTCCGACAAATCCAGCCGGCGCGATGGCGTGAGAATCGGACGCGCTGGATGGCGACTCCTCTTCGGCTCGATTGTCGACGACATTTGTTGATTGGGAGCGTGACACGTGGGGCAGATTCAACCATCCGGCAAGTCCCAATAGCGCAAGCACACAAACCATCGGAACAACAACTCGAAGCCGTCGCCGGCGTTGATGAATGCGCCGGAGTTGGCGCTGCAATTCTGGCAACATCGACTGCCGTCGGTTTTGTTCAGAATCAATCAAATGCTCATTGGCTTTCATCGTTCAATCATCTCCCTGGAGAATTCAAGCTTTGATTCGTTTTCCGCCGCCGCGCGAATTTTTGCCACCAAGCGCCGCAACTGACCGTCAATCGCCCCTGGTTTCTTCCCAAAACGTTCGCCGATTTTTTTGAGTGTCCAGCCCAATCGATAACGAAAGTCGACTAACTGACGCAACTCGTCGGGGAGCTGCAATAACTGTTCTTCCAGCCATAAACTTCGCGCCGTCAATTCCATCTCACCATCGAATTCCTGTTCAACCGCGCAATCCTGTTCGACCAGTTCCAGGCAAGCCATTCGTCGCCGTTTTCGTAGCCAGTCATAGGCAACACTTTTGACAACGGCTTGTGTCCACGCGGTCAATCGCGGCAGGCCATCGATCGGTTTCATCGACTTGCCTGCCTTGAGCATGGCGTCGTGAACGATATCCAGGATACTGTGTTCATCGAGGCGTAAAAGCCTTGAAGTCTCATGGTGCATCAAATCGAAGAAATGTTCGTAATAGATCGCATACGCATCCATGTCACCGGATGCGACGCGCCGGGTCACGACAAGCCAATCGATTTGTGAGTCACTCTTGTCGTGTGATCTCTTCATTTACGAACGTCCCGGGACCGTGCTCTTTGCTTTGGGAAGATAGGCAAATCCGTTCAACTCCAATGGAAGTTGAACGGCGTTGCGAAACGAATATTCAGGATTCGAGTATCAGTGAAAGTTGTCCGTGCCGCCCCCACCCCCGGGTCCCAACAGTCCGCTCCCGGGCGGATGCCTTCTGCTTCTGACACCGGTGTATTCCATGAGAATTTGGCCAACCAGCGCGATTGGTTCCGGCTTTCCCTTTGCAAAAAACATTCCAGACTCCTTGTGCAATTTTGTCATCAAGCGGTTTGGCGCGACACCCTGCAATTCGATTCCGAACTCGATCGCTTTAACCAGAGTTTCCATTTCCGACTCGTCCGCCATCAAGTGCCGCAAGTTAAACGCGACAACTTCGTCGGGTTCGTCCATAAATTGAATTTGCACATAGTGGTTATTGACGTTGTAATGGATAGCTTCGTCAGAAGCGAAGACCATTGCATCGAGGGCCGATTTCAAGCTTACATTATGAAGCTTGATATCGGGCAACCTGAACGGCCTTGCAGACTCCTGAACAACACAGTTAAACCGTACCTTCTCCTGTAGGGAACGAATATACTCCTCCACGGTGCAATCAGAGATATTGATCGAAACGACTGAGTCAGCAACGATCTTATGTACATCTTGCACATCTTGAGTTGTCTGTTCCCCGTCCTGCGCCTGCAACGCGGTCACAAATGACCCAGCAAAAACCAGGCATAGACACACCGGAACAATCGAATTAAGTGCTTTCATTGCGATGAGACCTCTCTATCAAGTTGGTGATGAGGAAACGAGGTCCGGAACCTAACGAGCAAAGCACCCGCAGAACCTTTTCAGATTTTCGTAACTGACCCCGATTGACCTCAAGCGGATTAAACATTGTAGACACTGTATTGTATAACGTGTCGTTTCCGCCGATTTCGCGCGCGAGCCAGAAATTTTCCCAATTTACTTTAAGTTCCACGCGGTGAAACACTTAGCCGTATCCGAGATGCGCTGAATAATTTTCCTTTGCCAAGGTGTTTGCCAGCGCGACCCAGGCTCGGAATACGGTCTACTACAGGCAATTTGATGACGTGGTTATTCGAAGTCAACGATTAGGAACCAATCGCTCTCGACGGACATCAACTGACCGTTCTTGACTGACAGCGGCACTGCTGTGCGAAACTGGCCAGTTCGTTGTTCACGAATGGTGGGCATACTGTCACTTCGCACCGAGGTATCGATCCAGGAAAAAAGATCTTCTGTCGACTCGCGGCTGGTGAGGGTTGGATCAGGTAGCCCATCGAGCTTCATTGGTTCACGAAAGAACCAATCACCGGTGTCTCCCCGAGGCGCCCACAGCAGGTGAATTTGTCTGATTGACGTCATGGCCAATTCGTCATCCCTTAGTTTTGAAAAGACGGAGGTGCGAAACATCATTCCAATCGCCGTCGCCCCGCTGCCACGCTCGGTTTCCGAATGGATCGGGGATACCATCAGAACATAGGATTGATTCAGATCAGCATCCACAACGAATGGCTGGATTCTTTGTTGATCGAGTGATGATTGTCCATTCGCCTGACGCACCGGGTTCAGTAACGTATCGAGTCCGAGCTCGATGACTTGTTCCGCGTCAGTATCTGCAGAAACGGCGACCAGACTTCCGGTCTGATCGCAAGCGAACCAGGCGACAACCGGAGCGACGCAATCCGATTCGTATCGGGCTTGATCCAAAATCTCCAGCCATTGATCGCGAGCAAACGGCGCATTTGACTCGCCTGGGTTTGGGTTTTCGCTGCCATTCGGAGGGGCATGACCGAGATTTGCAGCGACGTGCTCTAACATCGTGAATCGGTTTTGCAGATCGAACTCTATCGCACGCGCGATCAGCAGTGTTGTCAGTTTTGCGCCGTTTTTTCGAGCTTGTTGAGATCGTGTCAGCGACTGGTTCAGCTCAGATTTGATCAGCTCTTGTTCCTGCGCGCTGCGAAATTGAACGATTGCCAACGTCACCGCGCCGACCAGAGCCGCGATCAGCGCCAGGGTGCTCCATTGTGCGAGGGTCTGGTTTCGTTGTGCCCATCGCGCGATTCGTCGCCCGATCGGCTCGCGATAGGCACTTACCGGCTCGCCCGCCATATAGCGTTCGATATCGTCGGCCAATTCCATGGCTGTTTGATAGCGATCTGCTGGGCGATGAGCGAGTGCCTTGCTGCAAATCGCGCTCATGGTTTTTGAGACACGATGATCGACGACATGAGGAGCTTTGAATTCCCCTTCCATGATCGCCTGTTTAACTTCGACGCTATTTTTTCCTTGAAATGGAATCTGGCCAGTTAGCAACTTGTACAACGTAGCGCCCAAGGCAAATATGTCGGAAGTTGCATCGAGTTGCTGATTTCCGGCCGCTTGTTCCGGGCTCATGTAGGCCGGAGTCCCGTGTCCATCGGGAGCCACCTTTCCGTCACTTGTTCGTGGCAACAGCGTTTTCTCGTCAAGGACGCGGAACATGTCGGGGCGCTGAAAGGGAATCGCCAACCCCCAATCGACAACCAGTGTTTCCCCATACTTGCCCAGCATGATATTGTGAGGCTTTATATCTCGGTGCAGAATGCCTCGCGTGTGGGCGTACGCGATCGTCTTGCACACGGAAGTAAATCGTTGCAACAGGTCCCGTAACGCCATCCAGCGTTCGCTGTCGCCTCTAGCAATTTCGCGTTGATGGAATTCTTTGATTTTCTGGTCGAGTGTGTCGCCACGAATCAAACGCATCGAGTAAAACAACTCACCTTGCGCTGAGCGACCCATTCCATAAACGGGAACAACTCCTGGATGGTCGAGCCGACCGGTGATTTCGGCTTCCTGTCGAAATTGCTTCAAAAAATAATCACTCTGATGGCTGTCGCGAAGGAATTTAATGGCCACATCGCGATTGAGTTCGTAGTCGACCGCCCGGTAGACGACACCCAATCCGCCAGATCCGAGAGTCTCGAAATCACCGAATTTTGAATCGACTCGGAATGAATCGTGCATCAGATCTTTTTCACCGTCGATCAATTGCAACCCCTGCTTCGGTTGCTTCATGCAGCGATTCATGGTCTGCAAAACACTGATTTTATGTTGAATTTCACTGAGGAGTTCAGGGCAATCTTGACAGAGGTCCTCGGGTGAAATATTCAAACCCTGTTCGTGGGCTTCCTCCCAACGATCAAGCAAACGGTCAATGATGGCAGCTCGCTGTTCAGGCATTGATCAGTGTTCTTGAAAAACGGAAATAAAGCGGAATTCGAAGTCGAGTGCTATTCGAGATGCGGAAAATCACCTTGCATTTTTTCGTGAAGAGTCATCCTCGCCGCTCGCCAATACCGCTTCACGGTACGTACGCTGACATCCATGAGTTTCGCGGCCTCTTCTTGCGACAGCCCGTGGTAGAACAGCAACTCGACAACTTCTCGCTGCTCGTCTGGCAGCGCTTCAATGGTCGAGTGAAATTCGCCCCACTCAATGGCATTCTCTGGGTTTCCGGTATGATCGGCGGCGTCATAGGCGGCATGATTGAGTCGACCGGCATCCGGTTGCACCATCTGTGTGGCGTGATTGGCACCCATCCCTTCAGGACCACTGTAATGGCGGGCCAAATCCATCAATTCGCGGCGAATCTGCAACGCAGCCAACCTGAAAAAATGCCTCGCGTCATTTAACTGGACATCCGCCAACGATTGATAGAGTCGCATGGTCGCTCGTTGGAACACGTCTTCGGTCTGTTCCCAACGGTTTACCCGTTCAAAACCTCTTTTGATCGATCGGGTCAACGTCATCAGCCGATCACAGACACCATCGATCAAGCGAGCACGAGCTGAATCATCACCTGCCTGCAATTGCTCAATCCAATTTTCGACTTGTTGGGTCTTGCCACCCGATTCAGTATCCATTTTCGCACGCCACAATCATTGAGAACATTTATCGTGATCAGGCCGAGAACCGTTGCTGGTTCGCATCAAAAAAAGAACGTCTGTGAGGTTTTCGACAACACGAGACTCCCGGACGGCACGACTTGATTTGACTCGTAGCGGACTTGGCCGCTCACAAACCCTGGCCTCGCAATATTACTAGTCTAGCCGATTGTGGATCAAAAGTCACTTCGCGCGAATCGATTGTTTGGAGAATTAATCCATCAATTCGCGGAGTTTAGTGACGATCTCGGCTGCGTCGGTTTCGTAAGGTACTTGGAATTGCTCCCCGGTTACCAGGTGTTTAATTTGGATTTTGCGTTGCGCAAACTCGTCAGCTCCGGCAACGATTGCGCAGGCATACCCTTTTCGATCGGCATATTTCAGTTGTTGCCCGATTTTCTTTGCTTCTGGGTAGACTTCGGTAAAAATCCCCGCCGCACGAAGTTTGGCGGCCAGTCTCAAATAGTCATGCAAGTAAGCCTGGTCAAACAATGCCACCAGAACTTGGGCCGGCGAGCGAATCGATTGGACCATTTCCAGTGTTTCCATCGCTGCCAGCAGTCGATCCAGTCCGAGCGAAGCTCCAATTCCCGGCAATTGCTGTTTCGTAAATAGCTCGGCAAGATTGTCGTACCGTCCACCACTGCAAACACTGCCGATCGAAGGTAAATCCAATAGCGTCGTCTCGAAAATCGTTCCGGTGTAATAGTCGAGGCCACGAGCAATTGAGACGTCAATCGCCAGTTTATCCTCGTGAATCCCTAACGCCTCCGTTGCCGCGATCAGCTGGCTTAATTCATGGACCCCTTGTTCACCCAATTCATTATCAGCGACGAGCGGCTTCAGTTTTTCGATCGTGTTTCGATTTGACTCGTCGTTATCGACCAAGGTAAGAATTTGTTCAACCTGCGCGTCAGATGCAGTTGTCGTTTGTTTGATCTCATCGGCGACCAACAATTTTCCAATCTTGTCCAGTTTGTCGATCGCCCGCAACACGGCGACTGAGGAGTCGGTCAACCCATGCTTGGCCAGAAAACCATTCAGCACCTTGCGATTATTCACACGGATCTTGAATCGATCGAAACCTAGGGCGCGCATCAAGTCATGGATGACCAGCGCCGTTTCGATATCACTGTTGATTGAAGTGGTGCCAATCGTGTCGAAGTCACACTGCATGAATTCGCGATAACGCCCTGCCTGAGCACGCTCGCCCCTCCACACCGTTGCGACATGATAGCGCTTAAAGGGGGTCCCCAGTTCGTTGATATGTTGAGCGCAGTACCGTGCAAGCGGAACCGTCAAATCAAATCGCATTCCGACGTGCCGATCGCCGTGATCGCGAAACTGATACATTTGTCGATCGGTTTCTTCGCTCCCCTTGCCCCCCAAAATTTCGAAATATTCAAGGGCCGGCGTATCAATCGGTGCAAAACCAAATGTTCGATAAACCTGCTTCGCCGTGTCGATCAACCATTCCCGCAGCATCATGGTTTCGGGGAGAAAATCACGGAATCCACTTAGGGTACGTGGCTTGATTATCTCTGGCATGGCAGGCTGTCTTGTGTTGGAGATTTCGGGGATCGCACTTCTTGAATCACTGCTAGCGGGTTGGGTCGGGCCGAGCGAAAGCCGGGATCAGGTACGCGCTTGAACAACGCGTCGCAGAATTCAGCAATCTGTTCAGGCGTTTCAAAATATCGCTCGAACGTGAAGTCCAAATCATATTCACAATCGTCCGTAGAGTATTCGTGGCAAATCAGTGGTCGCGTTTGATAAATGCCGCAGCGATTGTCTGCTCGGAGTTCTTTGCAAGTTGTATGGACCATCAGATACCAGGTTTTCCCCTCCGCAAACAGGCTAGCTCGTTCATGGAGCAGGAACCAACGGAGGTATTCGAAATCGCGGAACGACGTTGGGCGGTCGATCGGAACGGTGAAGTAACGACAACATTTCGCCTCACAATAGTTGCATAGGCATTCCCCGGCCGGCAAGTCTTCCCGTTTGATCTGGATTTGTCTCGGTTTTTTGAAACTGCTGGCCATGCCTTCCTTTCAGCCGACTTTTCTCACAAGATTGGGCCAACGCCCTACGAACAAAACTAGCAAACGGATCAGGGATTGAACAGGTGCGGAGAGTTATACACCTCGTCAACTCGGTTTGTTAAATCCAACAAGATGTTGTATAAGCTGATCTGTCCCCATAAAACGACTTTGATTCTAAGTAAGGTATGCCAAGTTGTTTGCTGCGAGCGTCGCTGATAGTGTCTGGTTCGTGATACAGTGCTTTGTTGTACTGATATTGCCTTCCGTGATTTTTGTCGTCGCGATCCATATCCTGGAGCGATTGATTCAACTGAGGATGGCCAGTCGGTTTGGCTGGAAGAGCATCCTATGGACCGGTTGGTTGGGCACCCCGATCCATGAGTTTAGCCATGCGTTGATGTGCGTGCTTTTTCGGCATCACATCGAATCGATGGCGCTGTTCGAACCCGACTTTGAATCGGGAAGGCTGGGCTATGTCAGGCATTCCTACCAAAAAGGGAATTGGTATCAGGAAATCGGCAACGTCTTTATCGGAATCGCCCCATTGATTGGTGGCACGATCGCGCTGCTGCTGTGCCTGCGAGTCTTCTTTCCCGGCTCGATCTCCGAATCGATGAATGCCGCTTCGGCCCAAGCTAACCTGACCAGCCAGTCATATACGATTGCCGTCCCGATTCTCGAACAAATTTTTGCCTCCGGTCTTGCAAACTGGCGAACCTGTTTGTTTACTTATCTCGTGCTATGTATTGGTAGCCACATGGCTCCAAGCTGGTCCGATTATCACGGAGCCCTAAAAGGTGCCTTACTTTTAGCGAGCATATTCGTGGTGGTCACCCTGGGAATTGGATGGCTCGTTCCGGACGACGTCAACTTGGCGACCGCCGCGGCGCCATGGATGGCGCCGCTACTCGCCATTTATGCGTTAGTGACCATTCTATGTTTTGCTGCAACGGTCATCGTCTTTTTGTTGACTTCAATCTTCGATCTTTTCATTGATCGTCGATGATTCGGAGTTAGGTTCGGCATTCACAGATCGATGGATCGTGCTGCGAACATGTCTCAGACATTCAAGATTCCACAACGAGCGGGGGAGTCCTGGGTAACATTTGCCCCACTCCAATTTAGGCGATGGCAGACCTGTTTGCGGAAGGCGTCGGGAGTGACGATATCGAAAACAGAACGACCAAAGTGTCCGTGGACAGGTAACTCTTGGGGAGTATCAATCCCATGGTCGGGTCGTGTCGGTTGCAGGGGTTTTGCGGGGAATTTTTGGCAGGAACAGCAAGTAAATTGCTCGGAAAGCCCAGCCAAATGGGCGTCCAATCGCAGGTCTGTTTGTTTGCACTGACTTGTTAATTTTAGGAAACAATGTTTAAATAATGTCGTACATGGTTGTGTATTTGCAACATTGATTGACGGACCATCGCGCGTCGAGTATTGACGCAAACCCAATGATTTCCACATCTTACGAGCTGTTAGCACCCAATCTTTCCTGTTTGGCATCGATCGTGCATTTGACTCTGGCATCGATCCTAACCATGCCGAACGGAGTAACCGATGGCCAAAATGACCCCAGCAAGCCGCATCACAAGCCGCAATCTTAGCAAAGACGAAACACCCACAATTCCCGGACCGAACAAAAAACTGCGACGAACCGCGCAGAAGGCTTCGGCGTCCGACTGGGAAGATGGTGAATTGGATTCGTCTGGAGAGGGAGACGATGACGACTCGCTGGACGATCCGGTTCGAGTTTACCTGATGCAAATGGGACGGATCCCCTTATTGACTCGCGAAGAAGAGGTTGCCGCAGCGGTCAAAATTGAAAGATCGCGACTGAAGTTTCGAAACCACATGTTGGCAACAGACTTCATGTTGGAGGGCGCGGTCGATCTTCTGGAAAAAGTTCGAGATGGCCGTTTGAGACTCGATCGGACGATTGAAGTCTCGGTCACTAACAAGTCAGAGAAAAAACGGATCATGCAACGCCTGATACCGAATGTGAAGACCCTTCGCGCATTGCTCCGCCGCAATCAAGTTGATTTTGAGTTCGCAATCAATCGAAATAATCCTCATGCTGCCAGACAGAATGCGTGGCAAAACCTGGTGCACCGCCGAAATCGTGCGGTCCGGTTGATCGAAGAACTGAACTTGCGTCAAAATCGCCTCCAACCGATTTTTGAACAACTTCGCGATATCTCAATGCGGATGCAGGCGCTGTATCGTCAAGTTCAAGAAGCTGCTGAAACCGGCTACGTTGGAAACCGCAGCCACGCTGAGCTGCTGGCAGACTTGTACTTCTTGATGAAGCGAACCTTCGAGAGTCCGGCCACCTTAAAACGATACATTCGTAAAACCGTTGAATTCCAATCTCGCAACGACGCAGCCAAACGAGTTCTGTCCGCGGGCAATTTGCGTCTGGTTGTCTCGATTGCCAAGAAATATCGCAATCGTGGGCTGAGCTTTTTGGATTTGATTCAAGAAGGTAATACCGGATTGATGCGTGCTGTCGACAAGTTCGAACATGCCAGAGGCTACAAGTTTTCAACCTACGCAACCTGGTGGATCCGTCAGGCTATTACTCGCGCGATCGCCGACCAAAGCCGCACCATCCGCGTTCCAGTTCACATGATCGATACGATGACCAAGGTTCGCAATGTCATGCGTGAGTTGGTCTACGAATTGGGACGCGAACCCTCCGCAGAAGAGACCGCCGAGCGTGCCCAGCTCTCGTTGGACGATGCGCGTTGCATTATGAAAATGGCTCGGCAACCACTGTCACTGGATCAACCCGTCGCCGACCATGAGGACAGCTATTTTGGCGAGTTCCTCGAAGACCATCGGGACGATGATCCGCTTTATGAAACCAATCAAAGTGCCTTAAAAATTCGAATTGCGGAAGCGATGGAACATTTGAATTATCGTGAGCGAGAAATCCTTCGCTTGAGGTACGGCTTGGCAGACGGTTATGCCTACACCTTGGAGGAAGTGGGTAAAATCTTTTCGGTTACGCGCGAGCGAGTTCGCCAAATCGAATCGAAGGCCGTTCGGAAACTTCAGCAACCCTTCCGCAGTCGAACGCTCGCCGGATTTGTTGATGGATTGGACCCACCCATCATGCCCCACATATCTACCTCGAAGGATTCCTAATCAAATCGTTCCGGGTTCGTCAATGTGATCGCGAGGTTGGCGCCGCAATTGGCTAGCCCGCATTTCTCACATGGAAAGCGTCGAGAGGGGCCATCTGCCGCTGGGGACTGCGGCAGCTACAGTAGGTCGGCCTGTCCTCAGGCCGACACATCCTCAGGCCGACACTTTGACCTGAACGCACCGTTGCCCACAA
>JBGTDM010000040.1:0-8925 GCA_041748315.1 Pirellulaceae bacterium | reverse complement strand
AGCATCGCACGTGGCAGGTGCACAGTCGTAACCAAGGATCAAGTGACTACCTGGTTCGACCACCAACGGTACGGTGTAAATGTGATCGCATTCTGAATGAGCTGCTCATGAAGTTGCTCGACAACTCCCCCGAGACGATCCCGAAACTCGTACCACGTTCGCCGGCCAGGCTGGTAACCTTGCCCGAGCCACTGCATGGCTTCGTTCAGCCGAGCTTCCTCGTACCAAGCGGCCGGAGACTGTCTTCCCTTGAGATACTGATAGAGCATCATCTTCCGTAGTATCACAGGATCAAACGCCGTTCGCCCAACACCGGGATAGAGTTGATCGACCTGTTCGCGGTCGAGCTGATTGACTTGGCGGTCGACGACGCGAGCGACATCATCGGTCGCCAGCTTTTCGTCAATCTCCTTCCAACGGGGATGCCCCTCCGGCATCGGCAACAACCGATAGGTTCTTTTTGATGGGCCTCAAATCTGCTACGCTCATAGCGACCTCCGTGTGGCTTTGGAATTTGAAAAACGCACATTCTGTGCGATATCCCAAGATCCTCAAAGACCGCATTTTTTTCGCTAAACCGCGACCCACCAATGACTTAAGAACCGCACGACCTCCAAATGCCAAAATGCGTCCTTCACACTTCCGACTCCCGTAGCATCATTATCAAACATCAAGTTCACAGGGTTTTGACCGAACTGCTTCGCCCACCGGGTAATCTTTTCAACCTGACCTTCAAAGATTCGATTCGACATGATGCCGAACGCGGGAATTCCAAGATCATCCAAATTGGAAACGTCATTGAACGCCTCTACGATAACAGGTCCATTGTTGCGACGAATGATACCGCATTATTATCCAGTTTGGCCCATTTCAACCTCAATCGCCCGCTTCACTTCCCAGCGATTTCTTCAGCCCGTCGGTGTTTATATCGTAAACATGAAACAAAACCATTACAGGCGAACAAAATCAATGCACTCAAAGTTGTTGGCAGAATCGCCAAGGATAGAATTGAAAATCCGCATCGCACTTGCAATCCTCCCTTGCCTTACAGGGCAGCGATCTATCGATGCCCGACCGGGCGTTGGCATTTCGAAATGAACGATGGACTCGAGTCTCGTTGCATTTCCCCTAACGTGGTTTCGCCTCCCATCTGATTTCCGGGGTCCCCAGTTTCGAATTCACCCAACGCGAAGCTACAAATAGCCAATCGCTAAGTCGGTTTAAGTACTGCTGCATGCTTGTTATTCCGGCAAGCTCCAGGTTTATGTCCTCTGGTTCGGATGAAACCTGGCAGTTTTCACTTGGTACAAGTTCCACAGCTTGACGTAAAGCCATTGCACGTCTTTCAGCCCGCCGGCAAATCGTTCGCGCCAAATGCAAGCTTGCACCGGGGAGAGAGCCTCCAGGCAGTATAAAATGGGTCTGTGGAGTCAAACTTTCCAGCCAACGATCCATTTCGCTTTCCAACCTGTCGACGGAGGTTTCGTCGGGCCGCGAATACCTGTCCGGCTTGGCTCCGGCGAGCATTGCTCCCCATTGAAACAACTCGAGTTGAATATCGACGAGCGCATTGCTCAATGGCGACCGTTCATTCTCCGTCGAATTCAAATGGCTAATCGATACTCCGATCGCCGAATTAAGCTCGTCGATTTCACCGATGCAATCGATGCGAATGTCGGATTTCGCAAGTTTGATGCCGCCCAGAACTTGAGTCAAACCGGCGTCTCCAAATTTGGTATAGATTTTCATGATTTGCGTTTTGACCATTTGTTAAACGGCCGAGCCCAACTCGCCTTTTACAATTTGCCTTGTGTAGTTTATGCTATGTCAAGGTGGACCGCTGAACACCGCCACATGGCAACGACCAGCGTTGAGGATTGTGCCTGTTCAGCGATCTTGGATCAACGTCGATGTAGCCCCATGGAATGCTGCAACGGTCGGTTACCTGGCATTCCAATCAACGTTAGAGTAATTCTACAACAGATGATTCCTAGACTGAACAAGCGTGAAGGAGTACCCGTGTCTGGTAATATAGTTCAGGGTGAAGAGATTGAAATCGCCCAAGGTATCAAATCATGCGGCGTAATTGCCTTTCGCTCAAAGCCCAAACTTTCATTTTTGATCATGCGTCACAAGGATCGGTGGGATTTCCCCAAGGGACACGTTGATCCAGGGGAAACGGAATTGGGATGTGCGCTGCGGGAACTTCATGAAGAAACTGGAATATCACATGACGACATCGTCATCGATCCACACTTTCGCTTCACCATGGCGTATACAGTCTACTTAAAGAGGTTTAACTTCGAGCCCCGTGAAAAAACGCTGGTAATGTTCCTTGGATTTACGAAAATTGACGTCGATATCCATCCTACGGAGCATGTCGGGTTTGAATGGTTCGGTTGGAAACCACCCCACCGAATCCAAACGCGAACGATCGATCCGGTGCTTCATGCCGTTGAGACGTTTTGGAAAAACAAACCGGGACAGCTAACTTGATTTGATGGCTCGGTAACGGCTTCAACCCGTGTTCGGATATCAACCGTCAACTCCTAAAGCTGGTTTAAGCTCTAATTCGTTTGCCTGCTTGCGGTGTTCAAAAAACGTTGTTCACCGCAGGCAAACATTGCACATTGGCCGTTGTATTCCCAGCAGTCGCGACAGTGAGGAGTTTTACATCGCAGGCAAACAACCATTTGTTCGATGATTTCTTCGTTACAGATAGGACAGATAACTTGTTCCAGCAACTTAGCCGAACTACTCTCTTCGAATTCGATTCCGTCGACGCAGGTAAGGCTAAATTGATCAAGCAGCGCGAGTGAAAGTCGCAGGAATTCAATGAGGTTAATCTGGTCCCGGATATATCCCGGTTTGGTTATTGTCAAGAAACCACTGCTGATCGTGACATAGAGTTTTCCATCGCCATTGAGTTTTGCAAGTTCCTCGAACTGCCAGCGAACCTGTGGGTTTAACAGTTTATGTGTTTTCTCGATTGGAAAGCCATAGATTTCAAAGAACTTATCGAATGGCGTATCTCGGACTTGTATTTGGACAAGTTTTCGCGGGTGGATTAGTTGAAGGCTGGGATCAACGCTGATGATGGAAAGCCCTAAGCTGCGATCGGGCCAGTTTGTAGTGAACTCCGTAGAACGCTTCTTTGTCTGTCCCCAATTTCGTTTGCGAAATTTGAGGTGGCAGTAATGTTGTCCGTAAGGCATATGAAGGCTCGGATTCGAAAACAGCCCTCCAGGCCGCGCACTTCCGCCATATCGCTCGGCGACCTGCCTGATCAATTGATTCCAAAGCCCAATTTTTACAAACATTGCGTCACAACTATGGTCTGATCAATACGCGATTCTGTTTATGGCATTCAAAGTCACTTTTGCTTGTGGGTCATCGGTGGACTTTAACGAGAGGCACTTGTGGGTCCTCAATTCATTCGACTTGCGGACGTCATTCGAGGTCATGCGGGTTCATGGATTTCACCAAACGGGTTGCGATTGCTGGGCATCCAACGACAAAGCGCAATTCCAAAAAAGTACAGTAGCGTCAACGGAATTGCAAGTAAAATCATGCTCAACGGATCAGCGGGAGTCAGCAACATCGATAAGACGAAAATGATCAAAATGGCGATTCTCCATTTATTGAGGTACACACTGATTTCGATAATTCCCAATCGGTTCAATACCAACATCACAAGTGGCAACTGAAAGGCGACCCCAAATCCCACCGGCAAGTACATCACAAACGAGAGCCAGTAATTGATTCGTAATTGCGGTGCGATCCCCATGGTGGCATTGAATTTGAACAAAAAACCTAAAACCGGAGTCAATACAAAGAAAAACGCCAGTGAAACGCCTGCCAAAAACAGCAGCACACTGATCGGCATATACCAATGCACATATCGCTTCTCGTGGGGGTAAAGTCCGGCAGAAACAAAGGTCCAGAGTTGATATAGAATCCAGGGGCTAGATAAGACCAAGCCGGCAAAAAAACCAGCCTTCATCCAAATCATAAACGGTTCGTGCGGACTCAGCGACTGAGTTTCGACCGATACCGATTCCCAGATTTCGATCGGCACCAGCTCTGCGCGAGGAGGAGTGAGCTCGTTCTCGAACGCACTTCGTATCAGCGCACGATTCAGTTTGCGTACCATAAAGCTTTCTTGCCCGGCGGATTTGTCGATCCGCTGTTTGATCAGCGGTAGGGGTTTTACGAAACTCGTATCGGTCAACCAACTGAACCAACCTCGCTCGGCCTTCTCTGTCAGGTGGCTAAAGGCAGGATCGTTGTATAACTGTGACTCCTTGGCAACGCGTCCCAGCATCGACTTGATTTTATGGCTATCTTCTTCGGTAAACTGCTTTTGTGTCGCCA
The DNA here is from genome assembly GCA_041748315.1 of Pirellulaceae bacterium. GTDB lineage: Bacteria > Planctomycetota > Planctomycetia > Pirellulales > Pirellulaceae > CALMEE01. The sequence goes on along the minus strand of JBGTDM010000040.1, from coordinate 4,551 downwards.
GTTTGCGAATTTGGCTCTGTTCGCTCTGATTCAGGTGTTTCCAGATTGCGACCGCACCGAGTCCGGCTTCATCGCGTTGCTTGTCACCCCCAATCGTCTTTTCAGAATTGACAAGTCGGTTGGCGATAACTCCGATTTGGTTCGGCTCAATGTCCAAACCTAGCAACATCGACTCGGCAGGAGGTGCCAATTGACCGGTTGCCACTGAAAGTTGGTCACGGCTAATCAGCACCGTACGCGGAGCGTGTTTCTGGTTCTCAATCCAATAATCGAACTCTGGATCAAAGTAACCATATTTTTGAATCATTTCCTGTTTCGCCATCTCCTGATCATACTGCTGGATGGCGACTTCCAGCGGTCGCTGTAAATATCTGACGATTTGGTCGGCGTACATGAAACCAATGACGCATCCGACGCCCAATCCGTAGAGGGCTCGCACGAGACACTTTCGCAATTCTTCAATGTGCTCGCCGAAAGACATTCGCGTGCTTTCGAACAAGTCTTCGTTTCGTTGCCGACTCGACATATAATATTGGCCCAGACTCAGAAATTACGATTCGCAAGTGGCTAGCGGGTTTTGAATTTACAGATTGACCCGCTTGCACACTCTTAACACCTGCATATTCTAACACCAAAGAGAAGTTTCTGTCAGCGACCAATTGAACTCGATGAAAGGTCATTGATAGCGCGGGGACTCGCGCAACTATCAATGAATTCTACCATGGATTCTCAGGAAGGGCCTTGGACGACAATTGGAGGTTTAAGAGGGGTATCCGTCGGGTCGAGCGAGACCATTGAAACCGCCCAGACGGTGCGCTAACTCCAACAGCCGATCCGATTTCGGAATTCGTCGTCAAGCGGCTGCAGGCGAGATAAATCTGGCTGTAACCGCCCGAGATCGAACTTGTCCATGATTCGAACAGCGTGTTCGCGCAAGCGGCCTGAATTTCGACTATCGTGCCGCAGAACGGAACCAGGAGGCGTTCCCAACGGGCGTTTCATTGCTGGCTAAGGACGTTCACCGCGTGCAATTCGGGCAGTGATCTCGTCAATGATTGGCATCAGGTCTGCGCTGGAATCGATGATATAGTGAGGACCACAAGCTGCCAGTTTGGCGCGGGCTGCTGAAAGTCGACCCTCACGAATTTCGGCAGGCAATTCGGCTAATTCAGCCTGGGACAATCCCACTTCGTTTCCAGATCGAACTACGGAGACCGCCCACACGCCTGCGTTGTGCGCTTCCGCTACGTCGGCAACCGTGTCACCCACTTTCACGAAAGTCGATAATGGATAGACGTTGAGTTGCTTGGCAACGTGGTGGATCATCCAAGGTGCTGGACGCCCCTTACCGACCAGATCGGGTGTCACCCACAAATCGGATTTATATCCACCGCTGGCGGCGAGTTTGACCAGCTCGACCATCATCCCCGAATCAAATCCTGTCGTATTGGCGATTTTAATCCCCCGTGAGCGCAAATCACGAACGACCTCTGGAACTCCTGGAATCACGTCGCAATGTCGCGCTAGAACCTCGATTTGAACCTGTGTAAACTCCATGTAAAGGGATTCCATGATCGACCACTCAGGGGCGTTGCCCGTCGCCAACTTCCACCGTTCCGCAATTGAAGGATCGGACATCATCGTCCAAATATGATCGATCTTGTGCGTCCCCATCGGTCTTCGGGCCTCCTCCTGAGTAACGGTGACACCATGGCGAGCGAAGAACTCGACAAAGGCCAACACTGGGCCTCGGGAGCCGTAATCGAGGACCGTACCGGAAATGTCAAAAATAACTGCCTGAACGCCGCACGAAGTGTTCATACAAAAAATTCCTTTGTCAAATCATGTCTTGTGTGTTTTCAAATTTTCAACCTGCAAAACCAGTATGCCGCCCCGTCGTTTTATTCAGGGAATCACGGCGACGCGAGGTGGGCGTTGATGCTCGGCAAATTCGAACGCGTGATTCACTTGGTCCAGGGGAAACGATGCGCCTATCAATTCTTCAAACGGATACTTTTCATGAATTTGGGACAGGAATTTCAGGGCGGATTCCAAATCCGTTGGATTGTAGTTGTACACACCGACGATCTGGATCAAACTCCGCACCAACTGTTCGGCGGACAATTGCGTCGGACGACACGGAAACGTCGCCCCGGCCAAGACATATCGCCCGCCAAATCGCAAGAGCTCGACTCCCAATTCGATCGCCTCCGGATAACCCGCCAATTCGATTACAAGATCTGCGCCTCGCCCTGATGTCAGCTCCAGGACAAGCTGACGAATCACCTCGTTTGCCAAGTTTCCGTCGATTGCTCTGGTGGCACCAAAGCGAAGCGATTGCTGCCGGCGAACAGGATTGGGCTCAATCATAATGATTTGTTTAGCGTCTTGGTTGGCAGCCATCGCACAAGCGGTCTGGCCAAGCATTCCTGCCCCTTGAACGACCACGGTTTGCCCGGCGACCGACTGCGCATTGCGAAAAATGGCAGATACGGTCGCGGTGGCGCAATTGGCTGGGCTGGCGATTAGGTCGGACAGATTCTCAGGGACGACGAAAATCGCCGTCTTCTTCCCAAGCAAGCAATATTCAGCCAGGCCACCAAGAAATGCTCGCTCCCCGTTAAGTTTTTCGTGGCCGAACTTCTTTAACTGCTCACATTTGGCGCAGAGTTCGCGTTGACAGTAATAGCATTCGCCGCAACTCCACACCATGGACCAAGTGACACGGTCACCCAATTTTAATGGTCTTCCATTAAAATCGGCCGTTCCTAGTGGCCCCATCGCGACAATGGTTCCCACCATCTCATGCCCCAACACACACGGAAGATGAGTAGGCCGTCGACCAAAAAACGAATGCAAATCGGATCCGCAAATGGTGGCGCACCGAATTTTGACCAAGGCTTCCGAACCGATGAGCTGCGGTAACGGATAACTTTCCAGCGTCATCGGTTCGTTGGCAACCCGTACAACAGCGACTCGAGCTTCTGTCGGCAGTTCTACCTGTGGCATCGATTGTCCTCGTTTTCTTCGTACACCCAACCGGTTCGATGCGTGCAAACCCTTGGATCGATGACCGGAATTGATGCCACGACTGACCCATTCATCACGAGTTGCAAGTATGTACCCCAATTGAAATCAGGTCAACTGTCCAAGTATTCGGGATACATCAGCCAGCAAACGAGCCCAACCGGCACCATGCTGCAGTTTGGCTAGGCAGCGAGGTTTGTCCAAAACTCTTCGGCGATGCCAAATGCGAGCGTCATGCCATTGCCACCTAAACCATTGAATAGATAGACCCCAGGCAACGGTTCGGCCGTCCAGTACGGTCCTTCCGTGTTCTTCGCGTAAATTCCTGTCCAGCGACTTGAAATTTCACAACTCGACAGAACGAAAATCTTTTGCAACTCCCGCAGGATAAGATCATCGATAATTTGCTTGTCAAAGGGTTCAATCGCGGCACCGTATTCGTGAGAATCTCCAAGGACGACTTCCCCAAGTTCGTTTTGCGTTGCCATAACATGGATTCCGTACTGATCGAGTTCGGGATGATCGCGTGCTATACGCGAGCGGACGTGGAACGACGTCGGACAATTTTCAAAACTGCGATAGTGCCGGAGCGTCAAACCACCGGCAAGATGCGGGCCAACTCGCCACGCGTTCGCTTGAGGGACCGTTCGCATCATTTGCAATTTGCATGGCTTCAAATCAGCCGCTGTAAACTCGACCGGAAAAAGTGATTGGATATCGGAGCCGCTGCACACAATTGCTTGTTGTGCCGCAATGCGCTCACCACTGGTCGTCAATACCGTCAATGCTCCCTTATCTTCACTATAGATCGACTGGACGCCCGTATTGAATGTAATTTCGACGTTTGGCCAAGACCGCAACCAGTCAGCCAAGCCGCGCATGGCAACTGGCGGATTGATGGCCAGTTCCGTCTCGCTGTACAAACCTCCGCGCAGGCCCATGCGATTTACAGCAATCGATCGGTGCAAGACCTGTTCAGATGTCAACAATTTGCGCGCAACGCCGTATGGCTGTGACATGGCAACATACTCCTCTAGCACCGCCAATTCATCATCGTGATGTGCCACATGCAACGAACCGCATGGATTGAACCAGATACCCGACTCGGTGGCAGCTTGCTTCCATAATTCGCGGCTGGCCATGGCCAGATCGTGCAATCTTCCAAACGGTTGTCCGATTGGCCAAATCATTCCAAAGTTTCGGATTGAAGCACCTTCGGCATACTTGTTGCGTTCGAAGACTTGAACTCGATAGCCACGTTTGGCCAATGCCCAAGTGTGCGCTAAACCACAAATCCCGGCGCCGATAACTGCAATCGTTTTGTTTACTGAGGGTCCCATACTTTTCATCAACAAAAAAAATGATCCCGCTGAGCGTCGCGGTTAGCCCGCATTTCTCACATGGAAAGCGTCGAGAGGGGCCATCTGCCGCTGGGGACAGCGGCAGCTACAGTAGGTCGGCCTGTCCTCAGGCCGACACATCCTCAGGCCGACACTTTGACCTGAACGCACCGTTGCCCACAAC
>JBGTDM010000039.1:0-16310 GCA_041748315.1 Pirellulaceae bacterium | reverse complement strand
TTGTGGGCAACGGTGCGTTCAGGTCAAAGTGTCGGCCTGAGGATGTGTCGGCCTGAGGACAGGCCGACCTACTGTAGCTGCCGCTGTCCCCAGCGGCAGATGGCCCCTCTCGACGCTTTCCATGTGAGAAATGCGGGTTAGGTAGGGACTGATAAAACCGCAGGATACTCGGCCAATCGTTACGTCTAAATGCTGGCACCGGTTCGGCACGACTAATCAAGCGATCTGACAGAATTCGGATCCTGGTATCTCGACTCAACGGGGGATTCCGCCGACCGTTTTGCGCCATTTGCAGTCCAGTTCGAGAGTAACCCGTATCTCAGTTGGCCAATTTGTCGCAGTAATTGACAGTCCAAAGTCAATGTGTGACCATTTGTCGCGTAGACACTTTAGACATTCTCAATTACATTCCCTGTCTTCCGTGCGGTTATCGTCGTGATGAGGCCGAATTATGCGCTCATATTACGATTGAGATTCAGCGGTGTGAACATGTGTCGTCGGAGTCAACGTCGGTGGGGCTGTTGAGCTTCGCCATAATCTGACGGTGTGAGGTCGCACAGGCTGGTTCGCCCGATTCGGCGAGCACGAGTCGATGGGTTGAAGTCGGACTAGGGCTTATTTGATTCAGGCGAACGACTGGGAATGATCAATCCTGGTGTTTAAGAGTCCATCCCAACGTTCATTGGTCTGCTGGCGTTTGTTTTGTGAAAACAGTTTGTTGGCGAATCAAGCGGTCGTTTGAAGCGGGGAGGTGATGCAGCGAATCGGCGGACATCCCAGGAAATGGTATGACCGATTGGAAACTGCAGGCCGTCAAGTTTTTAACCAATCCGTCAAGAAAAAGTTGAAGCTTTCATATGCAAGATTTTCATTTCCCAAATTGGGTTAATCGATTCACATTGGTCATGTTAGGTGGTGGCGCGGCAGTTGCCGGCTATTTGGCGATTGTTTTGTTTTTCGCCACCCATCCCAACACGGTCAATTTGGGACACAAGCCCAAGCAACCGGTGCCGTTTAGCCACAGAATTCACGCTGGATTGCTGCAGTTGGATTGTCGGTATTGTCATAACACCGTACATGATTCAGCGCACGCGGCTATTCCGCCAACGGCAACTTGCGGTAATTGCCATGGTGCGAACCGAGTTGTCCCGGATCGTTCGCTCGGTGTGATCTGGCCGCAGAACGAAACGTTGGAACCTGTTCGCGCAAGTTTGGAGTCTGCTGAATATGGAGAGAATCCTGGCGATCCGGTGATGTGGGTTCGCGTGCATGACCTGCCAGACTTTGTTTATTTCAACCATAGTGCCCATATCAATCGTGGCGTCAGTTGTGTTTCCTGCCATGGTCGCGTCGATTTAATGGAAGTGGTCGAACAGAAGAAAGCGCTCTCCATGAAGTGGTGTTTGGATTGCCATCGCAATCCCAATGATCACATTCGCGATCCGGAGTTGGTGACTCGGCTTGATTTTGAACCACCTGGGGGTGATTGGGCGAGTTACGGTAAGGAATGGGCTGAGAAACTAAACATCAATCCAAGCACAAGTTGCTCAACGTGCCATCGATGATTCAAAAACCAAACGCAAAACAGTATTTTCGTAGTTTTGAAGCGCTTGTCGGGGACCCTCAATTGGAAGAGGCTTTCGGCGAGGCGATTGAACATGATTTCGGCGCTGCTGCTCCATCGCCGGGTGATGGGTTGTCGCGCCGTCGCTGGTTGCAGTTGATGGGCGCCTCGATGGCTTTCGGCAGTATGCTCGGTTGCCGCATGGGCAAGGAAGAAATCGCGCCGTTTGTGTTTCGTCCGCACAATCGAATTCCCGGAATTCCTGAAAAATACGCAACGTCCGTCGAGTTCGGTGGGATTGGAAAACCGCTTCTGGCGACATCCGTTGATGGTCGTCCGATAAAACTCGACGGCAATCCAGATCACCCCAACTGCAACCACGGGTCTGATGCTTTCACTCAGGCGATGATCCTTGACTTATATGACCCAGATCGAAGTCGCAACCCGCGGATTGGGGGTCGTGATGCCAATTGGGAAGAATTGTTAAAACTCACGTCAGAGTTGGTCGGCACGGACGGCACAGGCGTTGCCGTGTTGAGTGAACCGACGGTTTCGCCGACAATCAATCGATTGAAGACTGAATTTCTTGAAAAGTATCCACAGGCGAAATGGTTTGAGTTTACATCGCTCGCGAATGATAACGAACTGGCCGGGACGAAGCTTGCTTTTGGAAAGCCAATGCGGCAGCGGGTGTTGTACGACCGGGCGAAAATCATTGTTACGCTGGAGGCTGATCCGATCGGGATCGACGCTAACGCTCCGGAAAATGCTCGACGGTTTGCCGCCGGTCGCGATGCCGATGCCAAAGTTATGAACCGGCTTTATTCTGTGGAGAGCAAGTTCACCACGACCGGCTCGATGGCGGATCATCATCTGCCTCTGCGATTGAGTCAAATGGGTTCGTTTGTATCTTCGCTTGAGCAAGCGATCGATGGCGGCGAGCCGATTTCGGTGGGTTCGGCCAACTCAAAGCGGGAGAAAATTTTTGCAGCAATGGTCAGCGATTTGCTGGCCCATCGAGGTGACGTCGTCCTTGTTTGTGGTTACCGATTGTCGCCTGAGATTCAAGCACAGGTTTGTCGAATCAATCATAAACTGGGGAGCTACGACGCAACGATCGAGGTACAGGAGGCTGTCGATGCCGAGTCTACCGTGGAACAGATATCTAAACTTGCGGGGGAAATTGCTGGCGCCAAAGTTCAGACCTTGTTGGTGTTTGGTGGAAATCCGGTGTACGCCGCTCCGGCTGATTTGCGAATGGCAGAAACTCTGAGTCGGGTTACCAACTCAATTCATTTCGGTTTGTACTTTGATGAGACCGCCGCTGTTTGCGGCAGTCATGGAAATTTGGCTCATGCGTTGGAGTCTTGGGGAGACTATCGTGGCGCGGATGGTTCTTGGCTCGTCGCCCAGCCGTTGATTGAGCCGCTGTTTGGTGCCAAGTCTCCGCTTGAAATTCTCGCGCATTTGGTCGGAGAATCTCCCGCTCGTTCGAACGACGAAGTCGCTTCAGCGGAAAATGGTCAAATGAATGGCCGCCGATCGGCCATGGAGCATGTGCGAGTAACGGCAGAGTCAGAGTTCGCTTCCCCCCGTTTTGTAGAGGTTTGGAATCAAGCAGTGCATGACGGTTTCTTCAAAGACTCCGCCAATCGTTTGGATGCTCCTGAGCTGGTTGACTTTACAGGATCGACCGAGGACACGGATGCGTGGAAATCGGATTGGGACAGCGGTGATCTGGAGTTAGTCTTCATCGCCAGTGGTCACGTTTTCGATGGTCGATTTGCAAATAATGGGTGGTTGCAGGAGCTGCCAGATTTCTTGACGAAATTAACGTGGGATAATGCGGCGCATGTCAGCCCCAAAACAGCTCGTGTGCTCGGGCTTAAGCAGGGTATGTTTGCGACGTTTGATGTAGAAGCCAGTGGGAATTCGGTGAAGCTCCCAGTGAATATTTTACCCGGCATGGCTAACGGTTCGGTCGCTGTTGAGTTGGGGTATGGACGGACCAAGGCGGGTCGCGTTGGCGGCAACGTCGATCAAGGGGTCGCGCCCGTCGGTCATAATGTGGGTGTTATTCGAACCACGCAGCATTGGAATTCTGCTCCGGCGGTTAAGCTCACTCGATCGAGCACCAAGTATCGGTTCGCAACCACCCAGGAACATTTTCGAATGGATAAGCTGGGGCAGAATGAAATCAATCGTCGTACCTGGGGAGATGACGGAGATGCCCCGCTTGTTCGCGAGGGGACGTATGCCGACTATATGGATTGGCTAACCAGGCATGACAATGATCATGGGCCTGATGAGTCCCACGGTGACGATCATGATCACGGTGATCATCACGGTGATCATCACGGTCCGCCGCGTTGGCCAAGTGATCGCCACCTGCATTTTAAAAATGTCGACATTTCTCCGCGCGATTATGACTTGGATGTCGGTCATAAATGGGGCATGTCGATCGACTTGAATAAGTGTATTGGGTGCAATGCGTGCGTGATTGCGTGCCAGGCAGAGAACAATATTCCAATTGTGGGAAAAGACCAGGTGGCGCGCGGTCGTGAACTTCACTGGATGCGAATCGACCGGTACTTCGTTGCCTCCGAAGATGATGTCGATGCTGAAAATATCGCGGTGGTGCAACAACCTGTCGCCTGTCAGCATTGCGAAAAGGCGCCATGTGAAACCGTCTGTCCGGTTGCCGCAACGGTACACTCGCGCGAAGGGCTTAACGACATGGTTTATAACCGTTGTATCGGTACTCGATACTGTGGCAACAACTGTCCTTACAAGGTCCGTCGGTTTAACTACTTCAACTATTCGGAAGAGCGGACTTTTGTGAAGTATCCGAATGAAGGAACGATGTCGGAGGCCGATCGTCAACTGCAAAATTTAATGATGAATCCAGAAGTTACCGTTAGGAGTCGCGGTGTGATGGAGAAGTGCACGTATTGTGTGCAGCGAATTCAAAACACCAAGATTCTGGCCAAAAACGAGAAGCGGGAATTGCGCGACAACGAGATCTTGGTTGCATGCCAACAGGCATGCCCGTCCGAGGCCATTGAATTTGGCGACTTACACAGGAAACAGAGTCGGCTTGTGAAGGCTCATGAGAATCCAAGATCGTACACGCTCCTGGAAGAGATGAATAATTACCCCCGAACAAAATACTTGGCTCGAGTTCGCAACCCTCATCCAGATTTGGAAGGATTGTTTAAGCCTTGGGAAGCAGATCGAAGTTAGCGAATACAATTTTGTTGAAGTGGCTTTCTGCAACAAAAAGGTTGTGGAGCGTGCGAGGTCATCGCAACGGCGTCCCGTCGACTGAAAACCAATTAACACCAGTAACCCCAGACCAATATAGAACATGGCAACTGTTGACAGGTTTTACAACAACACGTTTGATGATCCCGCGAAGCGCGCTCCTCTGATTACGGGCGGACTTGATCTGGACGGTGTAACCGAGGTGGTGTCGGCGCCGGCGGAGGCGAGGAAGCCCCCGCAGGCTTGGTATATTGCGTTCGGTATTTCCGTGCTGCTCGTGCTGATGTTGGGCGGCTTGATCATGCATTTGATGTTGAAGGGCGTCGGCGTTTGGGGGAACAATAACCCCGTTTACTGGGGTTGGCCGATTGTAAACTTCGTTTTTTGGGTCGGTATCGGGCACGCCGGTACGCTGATTTCAGCGATTCTGTTTTTATTCCGACAACATTGGCGAACAAGTATCAACCGCGCCGCTGAAGCAATGACGATTTTTGCCGTGATTTGCGCCGGGATGTTTCCCGGAATTCACATCGGCCGCGTATGGGCATTTTATTGGCTGTTTCCGATTCCGTCGGAGCATCTGGCCGCATGGCCGAATTTTCGCAGTCCGTTGTTGTGGGACGTTTTCGCCGTTTCGACGTATTTCATCGTTTCACTCCTTTTCTGGTATATGGGGATGGTCCCGGATTTAGCGACATTTCGTGACCGCGCGACGAACAAAATCAAGAAAATGGCTTACGGAATTGCTGCACTTGGTTGGACGGGATCAGCACGACATTGGCATCGATATGAAGTGGCGTACACCATTTTGGCGGCACTGGCGACGCCTCTGGTGCTTAGCGTTCACACCATCGTCAGTTTTGACTTCGCGATTTCCCAGCTTCCTGGTTGGCATACCACGATCTTCCCGCCGTACTTCGTCGCTGGTGCTATTTTCAGCGGATTTGCGATGGTTGTAACCTTGTTGATTCCGGCTCGAGTTCTGTTTGGGCTGAAGGACATCATTACGGTTCGTCATATCGAGAACATGAATAAGATTATCATCTTGACCGGCTTGATTGTCGGAACAGCGTATACGATCGAGTTTTTCATCGCCTGGTACAGCGGCAATGATTACGAGGGTTTTGCGTTTATCAACCGCATGATGGGCCCCAAGTGGTGGGCGTATTTGACCATGTTTAGCTGTAACGTATTGATCCCGCAGTTATTTTGGTTCAAAAGAATTCGGACATCGATGTTATGGAGCATGATCATCTGTTTGCTGGTCAATGTCGGGATGTGGTTCGAGCGATTTGTGATCGTGATGTCGTTGGAGCGTGACTTTCTCCCCTCCAGTTGGGCCTATTTCACTCCGACATGGGTTGACATCGGTATGTTCATTGGCAGCTTCGGACTATTCATGATGCTGTTTTTGCTGTTTTGTCGCTACTTGCCCTTGGTGGCCATCTCTGAAGCGAAGGGAACCATGGAGCACTATCGACATTTACCCACCGGGACTCCGACGTCGGAAACCTGATCGTTCAACAAATCAATTCACTGCCAAACAAAGATTCATGAGTTGCGGTAATGAGTAACCACCACGACAATCATAACGAAAAGCTAATTGGCGTTTTGGCCGAATTCGACGATGCGGATGCATTACTTGCAGGAGCGCGAGAAATCCATGCAGCCGGATATCAGAAACTCGATGCCTACTCTCCATTTCCGATTCACGGAATCGACGAGGCGATCGGCATCAAAAGATCCATTCTGCCGTTCATTTGTCTGTTTGTCGGAATCGGTGCGTGCGGGTTTGGTGTCTTTCTGCAATGGTATGTCAATGCATTTGTCGACTCTCCGATCTTCCCCGGATATGACTATTACATCTCCGGTAAGCCGTTGTGGAGTTTGCCCGCAAATATTCCGGTGATCTTCGAGATTGTCGTGTTGGCGAGTGCATTTGCGGCTTTCTTCGGCATGTTGATTTTGAACAAACTTCCTCAGTTGGCGAACCCGTTACATCGAATCGCCAGGTTTCGACGAGCAACGAACGATCGATTCTTCTTGACGATTGACGTCGATGACGAGAAGTTCGACATGGAGGGGACTTCAAACGATCTGATGAACGCGGGAGCGACAGAGATTGAGCCGATCAGAATAGACCAAACGGATCACAAGCTGCCTGCATTCGTGCGAACGATTGGAATTCTGTTGTCCGTATTGTTGCTCGTTCCCCCTGTTCTGGTTTTTCGAGCGCAAGGGATGACCAATCGAGATCCGCGATTGCACGTCAACCCTGATATGGATTTTCAAACCAAATTCAAACCTCAAACGGTCGGTCCGAACTTGATGGCAGGCGTTGATCGCGCCGATCCAAGATACGTTTGGTCGGATGTTCGATCCGCTCGACTGCCCATCGATGGCACCATTGCTCGCAATCAATTGGAAGATGATTGGGAGTTCTTCCATGGAATTAAATCTCCAGTGAATGACGATTCCGCGAACCATGACGCGGCGAGGTTTTTTGGAGGCGGTGTTTCGATTTCGACGCAATCCATATCAAATACTTCTTTGGTATCTGCGCAGCAATTCCTCTCGCAAGAAACAGAAGGGGAAGCTGCTCAGGACGTTGAAAGTACAGCTCCAGAGAGTGAGGCGCAGGACGTGGAGCCTCAAGAGGGGGGTACCGAGGACTTGCCTCCCGAACCCGACTGGGTGACGGAATTCCCGGAACGGTTAGCGATCAACGCGTCAACATTGATTCGTGGAAGGAAGATGTACGAGATCAATTGCGTCGCTTGTCACGGTTACGCAGGTGATGGGGACGGCCTGGTTAATAAGCGAGCCCTGGAATTGGCGACGATTAACCGCAATGGACTTCCAGGCGCTGAATGGACCGAAGCGCAAAGTTTTCATCACCCCGATTTAGTCGCCCAACCGGCTGGTCGAGTTTTCGATACGATTACCAACGGTCGAGCAACCATGGGGCCGTATGGTTCACGCATTAAACCGGCGGATCGTTGGGCGATCGTCTTATACATCAAGGCGTTGCAGGAAACTCGGATCAATTCAACCGAAAAGTTTGTCGTGCCCGAATCAACGCCAACCACCCCAGTTGAGGAAGAATCCGATTCCGATGTGCCCGCGACCGACGATCCTGAGCCCGATGACGCCGCCGAGGCTGATGGCGCGGCCAATGCGCCGCCAGAGAAAAGCGACGATCCAGACCAGGATCGTGAACCGGAACAAGCCGAATCAGGTAACGGAGGCCAGTCGAACCCCGCAGCAGTCGAATTCAATCGGGTGAAAGATGATTAGCCGAAGTGTTTCTAACCCGTTGTCGCTGATCCCATGCCAGTAGTTTGAAACTAGTCCATTATCGCAAATTCCAGCAGTCGATTTTACAAATAATGCACAAAGATCATCACGAAATTAAAGATCGGATCACCTCTCCGATTTATACGTTGGGCGAAGACCGCAACCGCACGATGATTCTGGCGTTTGCCGTCGGGCTCGTTTTTATGGGGATTGGAGTGGCGATGTCACTTCCGGGTGGCGGGCAACGGTTTGCCTACGCCTATCTCATGAATTTTTGTTTCTTTATCTCCATTGCGCTGGGTGCATTGTTTTTCGTGATGTCTCAACATTTGGCCCGCGCGGGTTGGAGTGTGACAATCCGTCGCATCGCCGAAGTACTCGCCGTCTGTGTCGTTCCGATGGCGATCCTGTTTATTCCGATCGCCATCATGGTGGGATTGGGTTGGGCACATCCTTTTGAATGGAATAGTCCGAGTTGGATTTCCGAGGCGAGCGACGATCTCAAGCCGATTTACGAGAAGAAGAGCGGGTATCTCAACACGGGGTTCTTTCTCGTTCGGGCAGTCGTTTACTTCATTTTGTGGATTGGCACTGCCACGTTTTTATTGCGGAACTCGTTGCATCAAGACACAACGAAAGCGAAAGGGCTAACATCCCGAATGCAGGCGTTCAGTGCTCCGTTGATGATTTTGTTTGCAATGAGTTTGGTGTTTTGCTCGTTCGATTGGGAAATGTCGTTAGCTCCAATGTGGTTTAGCACGATGTTCCCTGTCTACTTCTTTGCTGGGGCGGTCTTGGGCGGGCTTGCAACAATTACTTTGGTAGCTTTGTTGCTGCAACGGTCTGGACGCGTGACCGATGAGATAACGGTTGAGAATTACCACGACATGGGCAAGCTGATGTTTGGCATTGTGGTCTTTTGGGGATATATTGCCTTTAGCCAGTTCATGTTGATCTGGTACGCCAATATTCCTGAAGAGACATTTTGGTACAACATTCGGTTTAACAATCCGACCTGGCGAAATATTTCGATCGCATTGCTGTTCTTCCACCTGCTAATTCCCTTGTTGGGGATCATGTCACGAACGGTACGACGGAGCAAGTCGTTCCTGATCGGAGCCACGATTTACCTGCTGGCCGCACATTGGCTCGACCATTATTGGATTGTCATGCCGCAGGTCAACGCCGACAGTTACAACTTGACCAGTGAATTCTGGTTTCCGACAATTGAATTGTTGACGTTCGGTGGGTTTGCCGGGTTGTTCATCGGTTCATTTTGCTTCATTGCTGGAAATCGCCCATTGGTTCCCCTAGGCGATCCTCGGTTGGTTGAAGCCTTAAACTATAAAAATGCTTGAACTGGCGGGTTTAAACGTTCACTCAATATCGGGAATTTGAATCATTGACTATGACAGACCGCTCCTCAATCACACTCGACCAATCAACTCAAGGAGATCCGCACGGTGCGCCTACCCATGATTCAGCCCATTCCACGTCGCGTCCCCGTTATGACGATGTCAATGTGCCGGTTCTTGTATTGATTGGGATTATCTCTGCAGTCCTGACATTTGTGACGATCGCCTTCGTCCAGGGGTTGTATGTTCATTGGACTGCAGCGTTCGAGGATTTGTCACCGAACCCGGCGATCGTCCAAACCCTTGATGCCCAAAAGAGTATGTTGACAGCAAACCCGGAGACCGGTCGGCTGGCGATTGATGACGCGATGAGTTCGATTGCTGAACGATTTGCTCAACCTGGATTAGTTGGCGATGTAGACCCGGGAACTGAAGGTCAAGTTACAGACGACGATTAAGGGGGACAGGTTCTCGAGAAATGGCAACTTGTTGGATTGATTTAACTAGGATGAAAAATGTTTAGCCGTCGTTTATGGAAACTTTGCTTTTGCTTATGTGTTGCCTTGATTTCGTCAGAGGTAACCGCCCAGATTGCGCGCGAAGAACCACCCAAGGTTGCGCAGGATATTGGCGTTGATCAAAAGCTGGGTGATGTTGTGCCACTCGATTTGTCTTTCAATGACGAAAACAACAATTTTGTAAAACTAAGGAAATTTTTTTCCGGAACGAAGCCGGTTTTACTTTCGTTCAACTATTCGGACTGCCCGAAACTTTGCAGCATTCAATTGCAAAATCTTGCCATGGCCTTGCAGGATATCCGACTGGTTCCAGGTAAAGATTTTGAATTGGTGATTGTGAGCATTGATCCCTTGGAGCAGTCGTTTCGAGCTTTGGAGTTGAAACAGACCTATCTAGCCTTATATGGCAAATTGGATTCCGCTGACGGTTGGCATGTGCTTACCGGAAAATTTGATTCGATCCAGCAACTGACCAATGCATGTGGATACCGCTACAAGTATGTTTCGGAACAGAAAATCTATTCGCATAAGGCTGCGTTCATTTTTTGCTCGCCGGATGGTACGATCGCACGTTACCTGGATGGGTTGGATGGCGATCTGCGGTTCAAGTTGGACAAAGCGTTGATCGAGGCGGGTGAAGGAAAAGTTGGATCACTACTCGACAGAGTTCTTTACTTTTCGGGTTGCTATGTATTTGACGAGCATCAAGGCCGTTATACGGTGGCCGTCATGAACATCATGCGTATGGGTGGCGCGTTTACCGTTTTGACGCTGGCGATCTGGCTGATCCCGTCTTGGGTCCGCATGCGGAAACATGCGAAATCAACTCAATTAGCTCAATCAGATATGACTTTAGACTCCGATTCCGTTGTCGGTTCGTGAACAACGTTAGGTTGCAAACATGTTGAAAATCCCTGTTAGTTTACTCGCGCAAGCAGAAGACTTGCCCATTCCGGAATATCAGTGGGGAGATTATTTTTTCCCTGTTCAGGCGGCAGAGGGTGCCGCCGAGAACGATTTTCTGTTTTGGGCGATTCTCTGGATTTCGACGTTATTCTTCGTATTGATTGTCGTTTTGATGCTGTATTTTGCTTGGAAATATCGGCGTCGACCGGGACATGAAAAAGCGCTCCCTTCCTCGTCGCACAACACGTCATTGGAGATCATCTGGTCGGTGATTCCGTCGATTATCCTGGTTTGGATTTTTTATGCCGGTGCGAACGGATACTTCCAGTCTCGTGTGGCTCCCGAATCCGCCGAGGATATCTGGGTAACGGCTCAACAGTTTAGTTGGACGTTCACGTATGCCGATGGGGACTCAACCCCCAGCGAGCTGCATTTGGTGGTCAATCGTCCGGTGAAATTCACGATGGAATCTCGAGATGTCTTGCATAGTTTCTTTATCCCGGCATTTCGTCAAAAACAGGATATCGTCCCTGGACGGTACACCTACACTTGGGTCAAGCCGACAAAGATTGGAACGTTTCGGCTGTATTGCGCAGAGTACTGTGGCGATAACCATTCCTTGATGATTGCAAATGTCACGGTCCATGCTACCGAGGAGGATCGTAAAGCTGCAACGAAATGGGATTGGGACTTGTATGCCCAAACCGACCCCGTGAAAAACGGCCAGAGACTGTTTCAGCTCAACTGTGCCGGTTGCCACAAAATCGATGGCCAGCGGAGCACCGGCCCACCATTGAATGGGATTTGGGGGAAGCAGGAACCGGTGTTAAGTGGAACCAGGTTGGTTGATGAGGAGTACATTCGCGAGTCGATTTTGAACCCGAATGCTGAAATTGTCTCGGGCTATACGACTCCGTCTCAGATGCAATCATTCGATGGAAAACTCA
Organism: Pirellulaceae bacterium; assembly: GCA_041748315.1. Taxonomy (GTDB): domain Bacteria; phylum Planctomycetota; class Planctomycetia; order Pirellulales; family Pirellulaceae; genus CALMEE01. The sequence goes on along the minus strand of JBGTDM010000039.1, from coordinate 4,459 downwards.
ATGACGATCAAATCATGTGGTTGATTTTCTACATCAAGAGCTTGGCCGATAAATAGATCGGAACGTGGAATTTGGCTGGGTCACCCGAAAACTGGCATCGTTAAAAGTTAAGATTAAGGCATTACTATGAGTAACGCGGTTTTTATTAAACAACACTTCGGTCATGCCGAAAAAAATAACTATTTGAATGTCTCCAAAGGTTGGAAGTCCTGGGCGTTCACGTTGGATCATAAGCGCATTGGCGTGATGTACCTGATCGGAATCACCACCGCTTTATTATTGGCTGGAGTGTTTGCTTTAGTTTTGCGGTCAGAGTTGTTTATTCCCGGCAAGATGTTCTTGACCGAAGCACAGTACAACCGGATGTTCACGCTGCATGGCGCGATCATGGTATTTTCGTTTATTATTCCCAGTATTCCCGCGGCACTGGGCAACTTTGTTTTACCGATGATGCTGGGCGCTAAAGACGTTGCCTTTCCCCGGATGAATCTCATGAGTTTCTATTTGTGGGTGATCGGCACCTTTTTCCTGGTAGTGGCCATGTTAACGAACAGCCTGGACACCGGATGGACGTTCTATACGCCGTACAGTATCAGAACCTCGACGGGCGTTGTCGCGGCGACATTCGGCACCTTTGTGTTGGGATTTAGCTCGATTTTTACCGGCCTCAACTTTTTGGTGACCGTGAACACGATGCGCGCTCCGGGCATGACCTGGTTCAAGATGCCATTGTTTGTTTGGGGGATCTATGCGACGGCGATTATTCAAGTCCTGGCGACACCGATTTTGGGAATTACGCTGTTGTTGCTGATCGCCGAACGAGTTTTACAGATTGGTATTTTCGATCCAAAGTATGGTGGTGATCCTGTCTTGTTCCAGCACTTCTTCTGGTTCTATTCGCACCCAGCGGTGTACATTATGATTCTGCCTGGCATGGGGATCATTAGTGACTTGATGGCGGTGTATTGTCGCAAGAAGATTTTCGGATACTCGTTTATTGCCTTTTCGAGCGTGGCAATTGCGATCCTTGGGTTCCTGGTTTGGGGGCATCACATGTTCACCAGCGGGCAATCCGAAGTGGTTACTTTGATTTTTAGTGCGATTACGTTTTCCGTTGCTATTCCGTCAGCGGTGAAGGTGTTTAACTGGCTGGCAACGATGTATAAGGGATGTATCTCGTTGGTCACACCGATGCTTTATGCCATGTCTTTCATCTTTTTGTTCGGAATCGGTGGTTTGACCGGATTGTTCCTGGGTGCGTTACGGACGGACATTCATTTACACGACACGTACTTCGTTGTCGCCCACTTCCACTACGTTATGGTTGGGGGAACATTAACGGCGCTGTTTGGTGGGCTGTATCATTGGTGGCCCAAGATGTTTGGTCGGATGTACAACGAATTGTGGGGTCGCATCGGATGTTTACTGGTATTCATTGGATTCAATCTCACTTTTTTCCCACAATTCGTGATGGGCTCCCGAGGAATGGCGCGACGTTATGCCCGCTACGATCCTGAGTTCCAGATTTTCCATCAATGGTCGACGGTCGGTGCACTTATTTTGGGTGCAGGCATTGTTATCGCAATTGCAACATTGGTTCATGCAGTATTTCGTGGAAAGCTCTGCGGAGGAAACCCGTTTGGTGCAGCCTCACTTGAATGGCAAAGCAGTAGCCCCCCCTCTTTCCACAATTTTGACCACAAAATCGTATTGAACGATCCCTACGATTTCGATTCGCAAATCTACGATCCGGATCTGGATTCGTATGTGCAGCGCAGTTTCACCGTGCCTGGTCAGGAACCTGTACCCGGAAAACCACAGACCGTTTAGTTCACTGACCAAGTTCAGCGACAATATTAACGAGCACAATATTTGGAGTCATAAATGACAAGCGAACATGGCGATCATCATGATGACCATGAACACGGCGAGTTTATTGCGCACCATTTTGAGTCTGCCGAGCAACAGTTCGATGCTGGGAAACTTGGAATCTGGGCGTTCCTTGTCACAGAAGTCCTGTTCTTTACTGGGCTGTTTTGTGCGTACGTACTCTACCGATTCCACCATCCCGAGATCTTTGTCCAAGCTCATCATTTCCTGGATAAGATACTGGGAGGGGGAAACACGATCGTGTTGCTGTTCAGTAGCTTGACGATGGCCCTGGCGGTTCGAGCATCCCAACTAGGTCAAAACCGCACCGTGGCGACGATGGTGTTGGTGACGATGGTTTGCGCCTCGATTTTTTTAGGGGTCAAGGCTGTTGAGTATTCTCATAAATGGGACATTGGGATTTTTGTTCGCGCCCATTTTAGTTTGGATGAATCGCACCATCCCAAAGGAATTTCCCCATACCTGACGATGATCAGCATCATCCCATTGATCTTGCTGTTTGTGTTTGGAGCCATGGCTTTGCTTTATCGGTTCACCAACAGTTTATTTCGAGCGGCCTTTTGGGGGGGGATGACGTTGATGGTTGCCGGCTATTTCATCGGTGCCATCGGCGGCTATTTTTATATGAAAGTCGGTGGGGGTGACGCACATTCAACCGCCGGAAAAGTCATCGAACACCATGATGATCATGCCGATGGTCACGATCCGGGAGACGATCACGCCCAGGAATCGGCGTCCGAGTCCCAACCGGCTGGCGGAGCTCACGATCATGAGACCAGGGATCTACATCACGATATCGGCATTTTCTTCAGCATCTATTACTGCATGACTGGTCTGCATGCGATTCACGTTGTCGGTGGAATTGTCGCGTTGGCTTGGATTTTTTACCGTTCGTTGTTGGGACATTGGCGGAGCGACTACTTCGGTCCAGTTGACTACGTGGGGCTTTACTGGCACTTGGTTGACTTGATTTGGATTTTCCTTTTCCCACTGTTGTACTTGATCAATTAGCCAGATCACCATTTCGTATCCTGCAATGGATGGTCCTTGGTTTGTAAAACGAAAGATTATTTGACGCCTCTTTCCGATTTGAGAAATATTGAAATGACTGCACCTCATGACGCCCACGATCACCATGGTTTTGCCCATCCGGTTTCGAAGAGCCTGCTCTACGTGGTATTCATAGTACTGGTCGGATTGACGGTGCTGACCGTTGTCGCGAATGATTGGCCACTGGGATCTTTAGATATCTGGGTTGCGATGGCGATTGCGACCACCAAGGCGTTTTTTGTGATGGCGTTTTTTATGCACATGTGGTGGGAAAAAGGGCTGAACGTGGCTGTATTTTTAAGCTCATTGTTGTTCGTCATGCTGTTTATCGGTCTCACCCTATTGGATACCGAAAGTTATCGAGAGGATGTGGAACGATTTCCAATCTTCGACCGCCCGGACTCAAGTTCGGTGGGTCCGCCGATTGCCCCACAAAAGTAATATTGTTGTCACGGTAGGGTATGTGAAATACGAATCGGCAATTTTCCTTCCATCTGGTTGGTGCCGATAGCCGTCGCGTGGTCGGCATGCTGAAGACCATTCCCGTTTCGGCAAGGGAGCCTTTGGAACATTTAGCCAACGTGTTTGAAACCCCGACTCCCATGTTAAAGAACTCTTTGTTATTACAACAGAATCGCCGGGAGCTACTCCAGGCAAAACTGGTGTTCTATTTCTTTATCGCTTCGCTGGCGATGTTTTTCGTGGCGATGTTGGTGTCGTATTGCGCTATTCGGACCCAAGCCTTCCAGCACATTCGACGGGAATACGTTCCCCTGACAATCCCGTTTTCATTTTGGGTCAGCACTTTTCTGCTATTGTTAACCAGCCTGTTCCTGCAAGGTGCTGTGTGGCAGGTACGTCGTGAAAGAATCCGCGATTTTCGCATCTGGCTGATCGCGGCATTGATCGCGGCGACTCTATTCATTGCTGCACAGGCATTTGGAATGCAATACCTGTTGGCAACCCACTTTACTCAAGTCGACGGTTCCACGAAAATATATGGATTATGCTTCACGTTGTCACTGGTCCACGCGCTGCACATTTTCGGTGGGATCGGTTACATCGGTTTCGTGTTGGTGCAAAGTTACCGTGGGAAATACGATCATGAGCGACATTGGACCGTCGATAACTGCGCGGGTTACTGGCATTTTCTGGATATCGTTTGGTTTGCCATGTTGGCCACATTTCTAATCACCAAATGAAGCCGTTGCTGACGCTCGATGACGAGGCGTATTCCATCGCGTAAAGCGAATTGACCGCGCCGTTTGCCTATGACGAACGGAGGCTTACATTGCATCTGCATGAAGAATAAGCTGAGGCTATGTCACTTTTTGAGAAAACAGAACAGCGTAACCTTGAATCGGTTAAGCCACTCGCAGCTCGCATGCGTCCGCAAACGCTCGCTGACTTTGTCGGACAACAACATCTCTTGGGCGAAGGGAAGTTGCTCAGGCGTCTGATTACGTCTGATCGTCTCGTCTCGGTCATCTTTTTCGGCCCACCTGGAACCGGAAAGACG
>JBGTDM010000038.1:0-1739 GCA_041748315.1 Pirellulaceae bacterium | reverse complement strand
TCGACTCGGCTGGCGAAGTCGCGACTGCCGCGCAGCAACAGAGCCTGGTCGACGACCGTTTTCAAATGGCCGTTCGACGACTCGACGTCGCCGTTCTCATTCGGCCGACGGGCATTGGTGCGTTGCGGCTCGATCTGGTAGTAAGCCATCAGATCCCGGTACCGCCCGCGAAATTCGCGATCTTCCGAAAGGTTGTTGACCGCCGCACTGAGGCTGTCACTACGATGCCTCCGCGGCACGCCGCCAAGTTGCCAAAAGGCTTGTTGCAGTCCGCTGCTGACGGCCTCGAACGACTCGGAAAAGCAGACACTGACGAACTCCCAGTTCGAGTACGTGAGCGTGAAGTGATACAGCAGATGATCGAAAGGCTGGCGAGCAATCGTTATGCCCAGCGAGTTCATGCTGGTGAAGTCCGAAGCACCCAGGCCGCCCGGATCGTGAATCTGCGGGAACATGACATTCTGATTCGGACCGTGAAGTCCCCGCCAGTCGCGCACGCGCCGCTCGAACGTGCGGCGTTGCGAGTCGAGAAACTGCTCGGGATAAGAATCTTGCAACCAGTTAAACAGGGTAAACGCCCGCAGGCGTGGCTCGGCTTCGAGTTGGGCTTGCACCTCGGGCCAGACCTCGGCGAACGGATCGGCCCGCGTCCGCCAATCGCGGGATGAGACGGTTTCCGAAGGTAGGTTGGTGCTGTCGCGATACTTGCGGGCCGTCTTGTCGTCCATGTTCGTTTTCCTTGCTCCCGAGGCGAGATTCCAACCGTTTGCTAGCAATTGACGCAGCTTTCGTACTTGTCGATCCGTGACCATCGCAACCTCCATGTGATTAAGGAGTTGCGATTGTTACCGAGAAGCCAAGAGCAGGGAATTCTAATTGTCGCTCCCGCTAACACCGGCCACGTGCGGACAGGGGAAGAATAGTTGTCGCTGGAAGGAAGAAGTAGTTGTCGCTATACAGGGGTCACCGGAGAAACAGAACGTGAGGGGAACCTTCTCCTTTGCCATCAAAGTGAAGTTGGGTTTGTCGTCTACAAGCGACACAGCCACATCGAAGCGAGGATCAGTACATTTAACTCGCTCTTTATGAGCGATGACCGATTCGTGGATCGACTCAGGATGGTGGAGCCGCATCCACTTCTTTGCCTCCTCCACCGCCTTTCTCAGGGCGGCTGCCTCGGTGATTTTGTTGTCGGCGGGCAAACGGATCGTAATGCTGTCTTGGTTTCTCCAGGTTTGGTCAGCGTCCAGTCCGGATTGCAGGAACACCCACCAACCTTTTTTTAGCCCCACGTCCACGACAACCAATAACACCGGTAGGTCTTTAATATCATCGAGATAATGCTTGGCGTACTTTGACTTGAGGGAGTACTTTACGAGGGTTCCATCGGCACTGAAAGTCGACTCCTCTTGGCCCTTTAATTGGAGGTAGAAACCGCTGCCCGTCAATCGCCCATCATCCTCACCAATTTCGACAAGATAATCTTTGCCGTAATCGTTGTGCTGCTCGTTCAGAACCCAGGTCGAAGGGAGGGCGTCACGGAGAACCCGCTGGGCTAATTCGTCAATCTGATGCGTTCGATGCCTTTGCATGAAATCTCTAACTCAACTAATTCTCGGTACAATCGATTTGGGGTGTCGCATTGCCAGTCTGCCTGTGACCAGCGTTCTTTACCAACACTTTCAAGAATACGTCAACAGGACAACCAAAGGTAATCCTTCCTACAGGTAATTCATGCC
>JBGTDM010000037.1:0-16403 GCA_041748315.1 Pirellulaceae bacterium | reverse complement strand
TCCCGAAGAGTTGTCGATCGAGGCGGGCAGTTTTGAAGTCATGCCCGATCAGCAGCGATTGGCCATTGCGACCAGACGAGGCGATATCTTTCTGCTCGAGGGTGCTTTTGATCTTCATCCGGAACCGACATTCAAAAAGTTCGCCAGTGGATTGGATGAAGTTTTTGGGATGGCCTATCGAGATGGTTCGTTGTACGTAACCCAGCAAACGGAAGTCACTCGGATCACCGACACCGACAACGATGGCCGTGCCGACCGTTTTGATACATTGAGCGACGTTTGGGGATTTCGTAATTACCACGAGTTCTCGTTCGGCTCGAAACCGGACAGCGAGGGCAATATCTGGGTGGCCCTTTGCTTGTCAGAGTCTTACAACTCCAAGGTGCCGTTTCGCGGTTGGTGTCTGAAGATCACGCCTGACGGACAAACGATTCCAGTATGCAGCGGGATTCGAAGCCCGTGCGGCATCGGCCCTAACGAACATGGCGTCATGTTTTATGCCGAGAGCCAAGGTCCGTGGAACGGATCGTGTTCTCTGAAAGTGCTGGAGCCAGGTGGTTTTATGGGGCACCCGATCAGTTACAACTGGTATGAGCTGGCACCGGGGATGGGTCCGGTTCCGGTCACGCCGAACTCGCCTTCGCGTATGGAAATCGAACGCAAGCGGGTCAAGGAACTGGTACCCTATGCCGTCGTCTTTCCCTACATCCGCATGGGCCGTTCCATTTCCGGATTCATGGTCGATCAGACAGGTGGCAAGTTCGGCCCGTTTGAAAATCAGATTTTTATTGGTGACTTCAGCCTTGGCGTGGTGATGCGCGCGACAACTGAACAGGTGAATGGCGTTTGGCAAGGGGCTTGTTATCCGTTTCGAGAGGGTTTTGATACCGGTCTGCTGGCGGTGCAGTTCACGCCCAATGGCAGCCTGATCGCGGGTGGCACCAATCGCGGCTGGCCGGTTCGCGGGCCCAAGGCTTATTCGGTTCAGCGACTCGATTGGACTGGGTTGGTACCCTTTGAAATCAAGGAGATCAAGGTTCGGCCGACTGGTTTTGAGATTGCTTTCACCAAACCGGTGGATCGTGAAATTGCGTCCAAGCCGGAGGTCTACCAACTCAAATCATTCACGCACATCTATCACCAAGGCTATGGCAGTCCCGAAGTCGACCAGACCGTACCGCAGGCGGTGACAGCAGTTGTCAGCGACGATGGAATGAAAGTCGAAATCAAAGTTGACGGCATGGTGCAAGGACACGTGCACGATTTCTACTTGCCCGACATGCGATCGACCGACGGCGAAAAACTTTTACACTCGAACGCCTACTACACGCTGAACGAAATCCCCAAACCGGGGGCTGAAGACGCCGAAGGAGCAAGTACCAATGCGGCAGACGCCGGTTTACCGAATGCTGGCTCGACAAGAGGAATCATCGATTTTGAGCGCCCGGCTGACGCGTTGCAACTGGTTGGCGAATCCGGTTCGATCATGATCCCAGAATCGAATGTCAAGTGCGAATGGACCTTTAATGATGGTGTGCTCACCGCTTCACCGAAATGGGACAGCGTGGTGACTCCCGATGCTTATCGAGACTTTCGCATGCATCTGGAATTCAACCTCAACGATGCGGGAGATGTGCCGCGGGAAACCAGCGGCAACTCGGGTGTCTATCTCCAGCAGCGTTACGAATTGCAAATACTGAATTCTCACGGCGTTTCCGAGGCGGATTACACGAAACGCGATTGTGGCTGTATCTACGGAGTTAAAAAGCCAGATAAATTGGTTTGCAAACCGCCGGGCGAGTGGCAATCATTCGACATCGCTTTTCGAGCCGCTCGTTTTGATGGCGATCGAAAAACAGAAAACGCACGCATCACCGCATATCACAACGGTGAACTCATCCATGACGACTACGTTTTGCCCAATAAAACAGGCGCTGGGAAGCCGGAAGAAAACTCTTGTCGCCCGATCTTGCTCCAGGGGCATCACAATCAGGTTCAATTCAGAAACGTCTGGATTCAAGAGTTGAATTTGGGCGATCAGGAAACTACAGACGAGATTCCCAAAATTACGGTCAGCCAAAAAACACTTCCCCTTTCCGGAGAGGTGTTCAAGTTGAACGGTTCTGATGCGTTTGTAATTCTACCGCCAGGTCCTCGCGACGCGGCAGCCGAGATCCCGTGGGTTTGGTACGCGCCGACATTGCCACGCTATCCAGCAAACGAAGAACGGTGGATGTTTGAGCGATTTCTCAAATCGGGAATCGCTGTTGCAGGAATTGACGTCGGGGAATCGTATGGCAGTCCGAACGGAAGAAAGAAGTATGACGAGTTTTATCAATACCTGGTGAAGTCCCGCAATTTCGGCAGTAAGCCTGCTTTGTTGGCCAGGAGCCGGGGCGGGCTGATGCAGTACAACTGGGCAATCGAAAACCCTCAAGCAGTTTCTGCCATCGCTGGAATCTATCCAGTTTGCAATATCGCCAGCTACCCGGGCATCGAGCGAGCTTGTGGTGCCTACGAACTGACCGCCGAGCAACTCCAAGCCAGCTTGACCGAGCACAATCCGATTGATCGACTCGCTCCTCTGGCTCAAGCAAACGTTCCCATCTTTCACATCCATGGCGACCAGGACAATGTCGTTCCGCTGCAAGACAATTCTTTGTTGCTGGCCGAGCGATACCGGGGACTGGGTGGCGAAATCGAATTGGAGGTCGTCGCAGGACAGGGGCACGACATGTGGGATGGCTGGTTTCAGTCGGAGCGGCTCGTCGAGTTTGTTTGCAAGAGCCTGGGCCGACCCGTTGACACACACCCGGTTCCTGAAAACGAAGCTTGGTTGACCTATCCGGGCGTTGACGGGCCTGGCAAAGGGAAGCACATTGTGTTGATTGCGGCGGATCAGGAATACCGAAGTGAACAGTCGATGCCGATGCTCGCCAAAATCCTGTCGCAACGGCACGGCTTCGATTGCACGGTACTGTTTTCGGTTAACGAACAAGGTGAAGTTGACCCGACGCTGCCAGCTCCGTTTGAGGATAAAACGAAACACCATCACATTCCGGGATTGCAATATCTGGCTGACGCCGATTGTGTGATTTGGCTGTCACGTTTCATGCACTTGCCCGACGACCAAATGCAACACTGGCACGACTATTTTGATTCGGGCAAACCGATCGTCGCGCTGCGAACGGCAAATCATGGTTTTTGGGGGGGCAAGCAATACGCGAAAAATGGGAAAGACGTTTCCCTCCGTCAAATGCTGGGCGGAACATTCATGGAGCATCACGGAGGTTGGCAAAGCGAAGCAACCCGAGGGCTGATCGTTGCAGAAAGTAAAACGCATCCGATTCTGGTGGGAGTCGAAGACATCTGGGGAATGTCGGACGTCTATCGTTGTCATAATGACAGGTTTCCTGTTCCCGCCGACTGTCAGGTGCTTGTGAAGGGACAGCCTTTGGTTGACCTCAATCCCGATTCCGAACCGAATCAAGCTAAGGAGCCTTTACCGATTGCCTGGATCAAGACCTGGGTTGGCAACAAGGACCGACAAAGCAAAATTTTTCATTTCACCATGGGTTCGGCCAAGGACTTTGCAAACGCCGGTGTGCGGAGGTTGACAATCAACGCCGTTTACTGGGGCCTGGGAATTGAAGAATCCATCCGTGCCGACAGGTCGGTCGAAATCGTTGGCGAATATCGCCCGTTAAAGTCTGGTTTCAATTATCAAGAACTCGGCGTCCAACCGCGCAAGCCTAGTTACTACAAGTAGGCCACGGATTGAATGGACTGATTCAATTGTTCAGTCGCGTTTTGCGTAGGACCGTGTGTTGTTAGGGCATTTCGGTTACTTGAAATGCACGGGAAGGTTTTGGAGTGGACCTCGACTAAGTCTAGCGACCGATGGAGCAGTCGCAATTCCGGTGGCAATCCAAAATGAGTTTTGCTCCCGCAACTACTTTAAGGGGTTTCGAAATTTCGAGACCCTCCGGTGACATTGACAGGCCGACGCCTCAAAACATCCCCCTGTTTGTGTTTCATGGTCAAGGGTCTGACGCCATTTTGCGAGGCGTTGCGAGCAAGACTGGGGTCTGACCCTCTCCAATCGCTTTCACCGCCCCTCTCGAACTCTCACCGGCCGCGCCAATCTCCACCAAAAACAACCATCGTGGTTCGATTTTGCTTTGATAAAAGCGAGCTATGGTTTCACGCAATCCAACGAACTCGACGCCAGTCGGTGACTGAACCTCTGACACAAGGGGGACGATGGATCAGTCTTGACAAAAAACATGAAGTCGTATATCGTATATCGACGATAGTCAATTTAGTCACGAGCCGTCACTGTATCCAAAAGGCTGACCGCGATGGTTAAGGCAAAAGCAAAGTCCCAAAAATGTTGCACTGCGAGCGAGAAGCTTTCGTTGCCGGACGTTGCTTGGGCTGAGGATCTTGCGCGACTTGGCTGGGCGTTGGCCCACCCAGCTCGAGTGCGTATTGTCCGGTTGCTGCTCAGCCGTACATCCTGCATGTGCGGTGAGATTGTCGAGGAAATGCCGCTGGCCCAATCCACGGTTTCTCAGCATCTGAAGATCTTGAAAGAGACCGGATTGGTACAAGGCGAAATCGACGGACCCCGAGTTTGCTACTGCATCAACGAGGCTGCGATGGCGAAGCTGAAACAGTTGATTGCAGACCTGTAGACTGCGAGCCCGGCCTCGTCCGAGTGAGGGCGATACCGAAAAAATTTTTACCAAAAATATCGTCGTTCGGCGATAGGCGATATGTAGGAAGGGATGAGCGATGACCGAGAGAAGTATCATCGATGGCGTAAGAAATCGATACGCAAGTGTCGCAAAGGGACAGCTTTCCAACGAGTCCACGTCGGCAAGAGCTATAACAGCTGCATTTGGCTATTCGGACGACAAACCGGTTGTCTTCCGCGAGATCGTTCGCGTGCTCAAGCCAGCCGGCCGCGTGGCAATGAGCGACATTGCCCTGAGTCAACCGCTGCCGACCGAAGTGAAGCAAAGTGTCGAAGCCTATGTCGGTTGCATCTCTGGCGCGGTTCTAATTGAGGACTATCGAAGCCTATTGGAACAAGCGGGTTTTGCTTCAGTGATTGTTACTGACACCCGCGCGAACCTGAATGCTCACGCCATGGCAAACGACGGGGGATGCTGTGGCGGTGGAGCGTGTGGATCAGATACCACTACCCAACAGCAGTCTCTGCATGGTGGATTGACTTCGGTTATGCAATCGCTAGCCAACGCTTATGCAGCTAGCGTGCGAGTCCACGCTCTGAAGCAAACATCCACACAAACTATTTAATCCTACAGCGCCGGCTCGATGCAAAGCTGTAGGTCAGCCTTTCCAGGCTGACGCCGTTTACCTGGTTTGTGCCAAACCGGGAGGATTGGGTCAGCCTGGAAAAGCTGACGCACATACCTTGCGCTGTAGGATTAACATCATTCCTGTTTCAAACGTTGCAACTATCACCAAGGAGAAGTCTATGAATACTGTTCAAGTCTATGACAAGCCAATGTGCTGCTCGACCGGCGTGTGTGGCCCTGACGTCGACCCGGTCCTTCCGCGATTCGCTGCGGATCTCGACTGGCTGAAAGGACAGGGTTACCAGGTCGAGCGATACAACTTGGCTCAGCAACCCCAAGCCTATATCGAGAACAAGTCGATTCATCAGTTGCTGAGTACAGAAGGCACCGATTGTTTACCCGTGATCATCGTCGATGGGCAAATCGTAAGTCGCCAAGTCTATCCATCGCGGGAAGATTTCAAAGGCTGGGCCACGGGATCAGTAGCGAAAGAAATTCTGCCAGTCGCCAAGTCGAGTGGTGGCTGCTGCGGCACGAGCGGTTGCTGCTAATCACCTATGTGTCCCATCGCTTCGCTCGCCAAAAAAGGATTTAGTTCATGAAATTTTTAGACCATCCGACTCGCAACCTGTTTTTCACAGGTAAAGGTGGGGTCGGCAAAACATCGGTAGCATGTGCGACTGCCGTGCGGCTCGCTGATGCAGGAACAAGGGTCTTGCTCGTGTCCACAGACCCAGCTTCCAATCTGGATGAGGTATTTGGGGTCACATTGGGGATTCATCCAACGGCGATTCCATCCATACCTACGTTATTCGCGATGAATCTCGATCCTGAAAAGTCGGCAGCCGAGTATCGGGAGCGAATGGTTGGACCCTATCGTGGCCTGCTACCTGAGGCAGCGGTGAAAAGTATGGAAGAGCAATTCTCCGGTTCCTGCACGCTGGAAATTGCAGCCTTCGATGAGTTCTCTCGCTTGCTGGGGGATCCCGCTGCCACTGCGGAGTTCGATTACGTCATTTTCGACACCGCACCAACTGGCCACACGTTGCGATTGCTGACCTTGCCATCGGCTTGGGAAGGCTTTATGCAGCAGAATACAACAGGCACCAGTTGCCTCGGGCCTTTGGCTGGTCTGCATGCCCAACAAAAGCTGTACCAAGAATCGGTCAAGGCATTGAGTGATCAGGCGGTGACGACGCTTGTTTTGGTTGCTCGAGCCGAGGCGAGTGCCCTACGCGAGGCCGCTCGGACCAGCGGCGAACTGGCCGAGATTGGGTTGCGGAATCAACATCTCGTCGTCAACGGCGTGTTCCAAGCGATCGACACGAGCGATCCCTTTGCCGTAGCGCTCCAGCAGCGAGGGGCGGCAGCACTGGCCGCGATGCCAGAAGGACTGAAAGCTTTTCCGCGAACCATTGTTCCGCTGAGTCCCAATGGAATCCTGGGAATCGAGTCACTTCGACGATTAGGTGAGGTGGATGACTCCCCTGCATTGAGCTCACCGGAAGAAAGTCCGGAACGAATCGAAAGTCTATCAATGCTGTCGGTGCTGATCGACGATCTTGTTGCTCCTGGTCATGGTGTCATTCTGGCGATGGGTAAAGGTGGCGTTGGCAAGACGACTGTCGCGGCAGCCGTCGCAGTCGCGATTGCGAAACGAGGTTACGAAGTTCATCTTTCCACGACCGATCCAGCAGCCCACGTCGCAGCGACACTCAACAACGAACAGATACCCAACCTGACGGTTAGTCGTATCGACCCCGCAGAAGAGACCGCCAAATATTCTGCAGAAGTGCTAGGACGCGCCGGCAAGGATCTCGATCAGCAGGGCAAAGCACTATTGGAAGAAGACCTGCGATCTCCCTGCACAGAAGAGATTGCTGTCTTCAGGGCCTTTGCTGACGCGGTCGCCGCAGGAACAAACAAATTCGTCGTGCTCGATACGGCTCCCACAGGACACACTATTCTGTTGCTCGATTCGGCGCTGGCTTACCACCGCGAAGTGACCCGACAGTCAAGCGAGATGCCTGAAGCAGTCGAGAATCTGCTGCCACGTTTACGTGATCGCGATTTCACCCGAGTGTTGATCGTCGCGTTACCCGAAGCGACTCCTGTCCATGAAGCTGCATCGCTGCAGCGCGATCTACGGCGTGCAGAGATTGAACCCTACGCCTGGGTCATTAACCAAGTTCTGAACCCATGGCCACTGACCGATCCTCTGATGAAACAGCGTCAGTCGCATGAGCTGAAGTACTTGCGCGAAGTTCAGGAAGTGCACGCCAGCCGAGTGGTGATAATCCCTTGGCAGATCGAACCGCCGACTGGACTTCAAGGGCTATCCCGGCTGACGCATGCGGACTTGACCACCTCGAAGATTTAAGGAGACCCAACGATGGCCAAAGTCCAAGTTTTTCACAGTTTGGGGCAGTCGTGGAAGACCATCGCATCGAGCTTGCTTTAAAAATTGGGGTGTGTACTCGCCTACAGCGTTCTCGGGGCGTTGGTCGGCGCGAGCCTTCTCTCTGCACCGGGTTTGGCCGTGTGGATCCAGAAGTACCTCAATCTCTTTCTTGGTCCGTTGTTGATCATCGTCGGCACGATAATGCTTGGGCTGATCGAAATGCCGATGAGTTCGGGCCAGGGAATGCAGACTACGAGAGAGATTTGAGAAACTTGGCTTTGTGGGAGCCGAATTGCTGGGGCTGCTGTTTGCTCTGAGCTTTTGCCCGGTTTCGGTAGCACTTTTCTTCGGCAGCCTGATCCCATTGGCTGTAAAGAACGACTCGATTGTGTTTCTGCCAGCCCTCTATGGCATAATGCCTTCAGGCCCTCAAGGCAATCGATCTTGGCAAACGTGGCTGACGACAGGTCCGTTGCGACAATGAAATGTAAACATATCGAATAACTCACTTTAAATCGAGACTGTGTAGGTTGTCATTTTCGCTCGGATCTTGCCGGAATGAACTCTTGGTTCGATTCGCATATTTCACTAAAGCCAGCATCACGGGGACCTCGACCAAGACACCGACGATGGTCGCCAACACCACCGGCGATGCCGCCCCAAACAACGTGATGGCAACTGCCACCGAGAGCTCAAAAAAGTTCGAAGCTCCGATCATCGCCGCAGGGGCTGCGACATCGTGGCTGCAGTGGAGCCTGTAACACGCGCCGTACGCGACAAAAAAGATCAAGACTGTTTGGATGATGAGCGGAACGGCGATGAGAAGAATGTGAAGCGGATTGTTCATAATGACTTCGCCCTGAAACGAGAAGATCAGGACAAGTGTCAACAACAGCCCGACAATCGTGATGTTATTGAATTTGGAAATGAAGACATTCTGAAAGTAGTCTTCGCCTTTGGACCGTATGACCAGTGTTCTAGTCAGGATGCCTCCTGCCAAGGGAACCACCACGAACAGCACGACCGAAACAATGAGAGTCATCCAGGGAATCGTGATGCCACCAATCCCCAGTAAGAAAGCGACGATTGGCGTGAAGGCAACCAAGATAATCAGATCGTTGGTCGCAACTTGTACCACGGTATAAGCGGCGTTGCCGCGAGTAAGATGGCTCCACACGAAGACCATAGCCGTACAGGGCGCAGCGCCAAGCAACACAGCACCGGCCAAATAGCCCTTCGCCAGCTCCGGCGAAATCAGCGGCTCGAATACGACATAGAAGAAAAATGCCGCGATGCCAAACATCGTAAATGGCTTGATCAGCCAGTTTACGATCCAGGTCACAAACAGTCCTTTCGGATTCTTTCCAACATTTTTAATACTGGCAAAATCGACCTTCATCATCATCGGATAGATCATCAACCAGATCAATATGGCAATGGGTATCGATACGTTTGCGTATTCGAATTTGGCGAGAAAATCCGGAATGGCGGGGATGAATCTCCCGATCAAGACCCCTGCAACCATGCAGAGTGCCACCCAATACGTCAGATTCTTTTCGAAGAAACTAATGTTCGTTTGCTGTTCTTTTTCCATGTCAAATGCAACTACTTGATTCTTGGATTTGTGCGGCAGCGGTACCGAGGCAGCACAATTGAGCTATCGCGACGACTTCGAGGAGCTCCGCTTGGGCCGAAGTCCGTCGATTGCTTTGCCCAGCGCGCGAAACGCCTCCGCAAGATGTTTGTAGCGTACGGCGTACAAGACGGTTCTGCCTTGTTTCGAAGAAGACAGTACGCCAGCCCTCTCAAGGCAGACTAAGTGCCGCGAGACGACCGAGAGATCGACAACGCAGCACTCAGTCAGTTCCGTCACCGAGCACGGCCTGCCGCATTTCGCAAGACAGGAGAGGAGCCTGAGCCGGGTAGGGTCGCCCAGTGCCCTAAACAGCTCGGCATCGAGAAGTTCATCAACTGGCCCACAGCACTCTGAAGCTTCCGCTGGATTCATGCAGATTCGTCCTTTGCAACTTTGTGTCAGCATGCAAGTGTAGTGGCTACCGTCTTTACCGTCAACATGTTAGTATCGTGGGAATAAAGGGGTCAGGTCCATTTGACCGGAACGGCCCGAAGGGTGCTCCGCATCAAATGGACCTGACCCCTTTATTTTTCCTTTATTCTTTCCTTTATTCTTTATTCCTCTTCGTACTCGGTCATGCGTGCTTGCAGTTCGGCGGCCGTAGCGTCAGGAGTGCCTGCGGGCATGAGCGAGATGGCGCGGCGCTGGGTTTCGATTGCTGCCGCTGTATCGCCAGTCTTGTGCTGGGCGAGGGCGAGCGTGTCGAGGTACATCCAGAGGTTGGCCCCGCCCGCGGCCTCTTCGGCAGCGCAGGCGCGACTGGCATTGTCGAGGGCACGCGCGGGGTCGTGCAGTTCCTCGATCTCGTGCGTCAGCAGCGTCCATGCGGCGGTATTGAGCGCGTTGGCGTTGGCGTCCGGCGTTTCCGCCGCGGCGGTTTGCAGGGCGAGCAACTCGCGCCAGAGCGGCAGTGAGTCCTCGCGTCGGTCGAGCGCTTCGTACGCCCTCGCGAGTCCCTGCAATGAAATACCCGTCGAACGGTGATGCATGCCCAGAATCCGGCGCATGGCGGGGAGACTGGTCTCAAACTGCGCCACTGCATCCTCGTGCCGCCCCATCGAGGTGTAGAGTTTGCCGAGGTTCGTGATCGAGCCCAGCGTGTCTGGGTGCTCGTCACCCACAACTCGCTTCCTGATCTCCAGCGTCTGGATCATCAGCGACTCGGCCTCGGCGTACCGGCCTTGGGCTTTGTAAACATTTGCCAGGTTGTTCATCGAACTCAGTGTGCCCGGATGTTCCTTGCCTAGCACACGTTTCTGGATCTCCAGCGTCTTTATGAATAGCGGCTCGGCTTCGGCGCGCCGGCCCTGGTCTAGGTAGAGGCTCGCGAGGTTGGTCATGGACGTCAGCGTATCCGGGTGCTCCTCGCCCAAGACGCGCCTGCGGATTGGCAGCGTCTTCTGAAGCAGCGGCTCGGCATCGGCATGCCGGCCCTGGTTTAAGTAGAGGCTCGTGAGGTTGTTCATGGACGAGAGCGTGTCCGGGTGCTCCTCGCCCAGCACTCGCTTTTGGATCAACAGTGTCTCGAAATACAACGGCTCGGCATCAGCGTACCGGCCCTGTTCCTGGTATAGAATTGCCAGGTTGTTCACGTACACCAGCGTGTTCTTGTGCTCGGCACCAAGCACGCGCTTCTGGATCTCCAGCGCCTCCAGGAACAGCGGCTCGGCCTCATCGTACCGACCCAGTTTCCAATACAGGATCGCGAGGTTGTTCATGGACGAGAGCGTATTCGGGTGCTCCGCGCCCAGCACGCGCTTGCGGATATCCAGCGTTTTCAGGTAGAGTGGCTCGGCATCGGCGAACCGGCCCTGGTTCTGGTACATGATCGCCAGATCGTTCATGGCCCCCAGCGTGTCCGGGTGCTCCTCGCCCAACACGCGCTTCTTGATCTCCAGTGTCTGTACGATCAGCGGCACGGACTCGGCGTGCCGCCCCTGGGCTTTGTAGACATTTGCCAGATTGTTCATCGAACTCAGTGTGCCCGGATGTTCCTCGCCTAGCACACGTTTCTGGATCTCCAGCGTCTTTGTGAACAGCGGCTCGGCCTCGGCGTGCCGCCCCTGGTCTAGGTAGAGGCTCGCGAGGTTGTTCATGGACGAGAGCGTGTCCGGGTGCTCCTCGCCCAAGACGCGCTTGCTGATCTCCAGCGTCTCGACGTGCAGCGGCTCGGCCTCGGCGTGCCGCCCCTGTTCCGAGTAGAGGCTCGCGAGGTTGTTCATGGACGAGAGCGTCTTCGGGTGCTCCGCGCCTAGCACACGCTTGTGGATCTCCAGCGTCTGGAGGAACAGCGGTTCGGCCTCGGCGTACCGGCCTTGTTGATAATACAGGGCTGCCACGTTGCTCTGGGACGAGAGCGTATCCGGGTGCTCCGCGCCCAGCACGCGTTTGCGAATCTCCAGCGTCTGGAGGAACAGCGGCTCGGCCTCGGCGTACCGACCCTGACGGTGGTACAGACCCGTCAGGTTGTTCATGGATGAGAGCGTATTCGGGTGCTCCTCGCCCAGCACGCGTTTGTGGATCTCCAGCGTCTGGAGGAACAGTGGCTCGGCCTCGGCGTACCGACCCTGACTGTAGTACAGGTTCGCCAGGTTGTTCACGGACTTCAGCGTGCTCGGATGCTCCGTGCCCTGCACACGTTTCTGGTGCTCCAGCGTCTCGATATACAACGGCTCGGCCTCGGCGAACCGACCCTGTAAGTCGTATAGCATCGCCAGGTTGCCCAGGGACGAAAGCGTATTTGGGTGCTCCTCCCCCAGCATTCGCTTTTGGATCTCGCACGTCTGGACGAGCAGCGGCTCGGCCTCGGCGTACCGACCCTGACTGTGGTACAAGTTCGCCAGGTTGTTCATGGACGAGAGCGTATTCGGGTGCTCCTCGCCCAGCACACGCTTGCGGATCTCCAGCGTCTCGAGATGCAGTGGCTCGGCTTCGGCGTACCGACCCTGTCTGTCGTAGAGGCTCGCCAGGTTGATCATGGATCCGAGCGTGTTCGGGTGTTCCTCGCCCAGCACGCGTTTGCTGATCTCCAGCGTCTGGAGAAACAGCGGCTCAGCCTCGGCGTACCGACCCTGGCTGTCGTACAGGCTCGCCAGGTTGTGCATGACATTCAGCGTATTAGGGTGCTCCTCGCTCAGCACTCGCTTGTGGATTTCCAGCGTCTGTTAATACAACGGCTCGGCCTCGGCGTACCGACCCTGATTGTTGTATAGGTTCGCCAGGTTGTTCATGACATTCAGCGTGTTCGTATGCTCCTCGCCCAGCACTCGCTTGTGGATCTCCAGCGTCTGGTAATACAACAGCTCAGCCTCGGCGTACCGACCCTGATTGTTGTATAGGTTCGCCAGGTTGCTCATGGACAAGAGCGTGTCCCGGTGTTCCTTGCCCCGCACGCGCTTGCTGATCTCCAGCGTCTCGAGATACATCGGCTCGGCCTCGGCGTACCGACCCTGATACTTGTAGAGGCTCGCCAGGTTGCTAATGGACGAGAGCGTGTTCGGGTGCTCAGCGCCCAGCACGCGGTGATGGATCTCCAGCGCCACGGGCAGGTGCCGCTCGGCCTGCGGATACAGCCCCAGGCGTCGGTACACATCGCCCACCAAGCCGTGCAACTCAGCTGCGATCAGCTCATCGGTGACCTCGCCCTTCGCCAGGCGCGCGGCCGCATCGTCGAGCAGACCCTTGAGCATCGTCGTGTCCGCACCCTGTGCCTTCTCGGGGTCCACGCTCGTCAGCATCTCCCGTATCAGCCGCTTGATCTCCGTCGCCCGCGCCAGCTCACGCTCGGCCTTGGCCTTCTCCTCGACCGCCTTCTGTTCGTTACTCTCGGCGAGGCGGCGCTGCTCACCCTCGGCTGCGGTCGAAGAGTTGGCACGCTCCGCTTCTTTGTTGGCACGCTCCGCTTCTATGTCGGCACGGCTCTTCTCATTGATGGCCCACACCATCCCCACACTGGTGCCAACGATGCCGAGGATCAGTGCCGCTGCCACCACTCCGCCCGCGATCACCTGCCCCTTGTTCCGCTTGACGAACTTCCGCAGCTTGTATCCCGTCGAGGGTGGCCCGGCCGTCACCGGCTCGTCATCCAGATGACGCCGGATGTCGGCCGCAAGTCCGTTGGCCGTCTCGTACCGCCGACCCCGATCCTTCTCCAGGCACTTCATCACGATCCAATCCAGATCACCGCGCAGGATCAGACCCAACTTCTTGATATCCACCCGGCGCTGCTGCGCCGTGCGTGACGCCGTGTCTCCGAGCGATGACAGCCGCGTGCTCGGCTTGTGCGGCTCGACCTCGCGGATGATCCGCAACATCTCAGCAATGCCCTTGCTGACCAGTTCCTTGGTCGTAAACGGCGTGGTGCCGGTCAGCAGTTCGTACAGCAGCACACCCAGCGAGTAAATGTCGCTGCGCGTGTCGATATCCAGTCCCGACATTTCTGCCTGCTCGGGAGACATGTACGCCGGCGTGCCGATCATTTGGTTATGCTCAGTGAACAGCGTCCTGCTCGTCAGTTCGCTGTTGGTCGCCTTGGCGACCCCAAAGTCGATCACTTTGGGAACCGGCACCCCGTCGTGCAAGGTGACCAGCACGTTGGAGGGCTTGATGTCCCGGTGGATGATCCCCTTCTGGTGTGCGTGCTGGATGGCGTGGCAGACCTTGCCGAACAGATCCAGTCTCGCTCTGGTGTCCAGTGTCTCGTGGTCACAGTAATCGAGGATGGGCACGCCACGGATGTACTCCATCGCAAAGTACGGCCGGCCGGTGTCGGTCGTTCCGGCGTCGAACACCTTGGCGATGTTGGGGTGATCCATCATTGCCAGCGCTTGGCGTTCGGCTTCGAAGCGGGCGATCACCTGCTTGCTGTCCATCCCCAGCTTGATGACCTTTATCGCCACGCGGCGCTTGACCGGCTCGCGCTGTTCGGCCATCCAGACGGTGCCAAAGCCCCCTTCGCCGATCGGCTGCAACAGCTTGTAGCGGTCAATCACCTGGCCAGGGTGTTCGGTGATCGGTGCGAAGTCAGCGGTGCGGAGTCCCGCCGCTGATTTCAAAAGGACGCTGGCTGGTTGATCGTGGGCGGCCAGCAGGTGCTCGACTGCGGCGCGCAGCTCCGCATCACCGCCACAGTTGGATTCCAGAAAGGCCGCGCGTTGCGCGTCGGGTAAATCGGTGGCAGCAAGGAATAGGTCGCGGACGAGTTTCGGGTCGGCTGACATGGCACGAGTCTCCTGGATTACTCTACAATCCGTATTTGAAGTTGCAAAAAACTCAATAACTACGCGTTGGGTCGGCCAGGGCGCTGGTGAGCCACGCGCGGGCGTACGTCCAGACGCGGAAAGCGGTCGCCCGTGGCAGGTTCAGCACCTCGCCTGCCTGCTCGACCGAAAGGCCGCCGAAGACGCGCAGCTTCGCCAACCCAGCCGCCTGGGAATCGATCGCCTCCAGTGCGGTCAGGGCACTGTCGAGGTCGATCCACGAGTCTGCGTCGAAGGCGGGTGCCGGCAGCCGGCCGGCGTCGAGTTCGGCCCGTCGGCGTTCTCCTCCGCGCTTCAGCGCCTGTTTTCGGCGAGAATGGTCAACCAAGATCCGCCGCATCGCCTCGGCGGCGACGGCGAAGAAATGCGCGCGATTGGCGAACTGGATCTCTCCAGAATCGCCGTTGGGACTTGCCACCATCCGCAGATACGCCTCGTGGACCAATCCCGTGGCATCGAGTGTATGACCCGGCGATTCATTGGCCATATGACCGGCCGCCAGCTTCCGCAGCTCGTTATAAACCAGCGGCAGAAGCTGCTCCGGCGCGTGTGGGTCTCCGGCTTCGATCGCGTTTAATAACTGGGTGATATCGCTCATCATTTCAATAGAGTAAACAACAACAACTGCGGATGCAACCTACTCGATGGGGTAGATCGGCAGCCTAAAATTGCTCGCATTCCCACGGAGCCGCAAGACTGCGGACCCCATGGCGATGGCGGCCTTGTTCACGTTGATCGATGTCCTCGCTTGGTCCAGGCTGCCCTCTCCACCTATCGTGACGTCAGGGCCGATGTACACGCTAAAATTCACCTTGTTCGGCTTGTTCGTGGGCCTGTAGATCGCGAGATACAGCGTTTCCGTTTGGATGAGGTCAAAACCCACAAAGGAATTGATGTTATCAACGGTGGTCTGATCAAACTCAGTTAAGAAGCCACCCGGTTGTGCCGAGGCCTGTGGTGCGTTGAAACCGCATAGGCCGATCGCGATCAACAATGGAATCATCATCTTGTGCATTTCATTCTCCCGTGTGATTAAGAATTGGATTCGTCCAGTTCGTTCGCACATGCGCCCTGGTTTTCAGGGAGGAAGCTTGACGTTTGGGCTCGGGCTACATACCCGAGCCCCCTGGATTAACCTACAAGGCGTATTTAGCGCCGGAAAAATCTCAAAAATTCGCCGTCAGAATCGCCCACGGCGGAGGAAAGCGACGTGGGGGCGCAAGTCCAGACCCGGAAAGCGGTCGGTTGTGGTAGGTTCAGCGACTTCTTTGCCTCCGTGATGATCGCACTTGTTCATGGCACGCCTCCTCAGGGCAAGCATAAAGGGGTCAGGTCCATTTGTCCGGAACGGCCCGAAGGGTGCTTCGCATCAAATGGACCTGACCCCATTATCTCCTTGACCCCATTATCTCCTTGACCCCATTATCTCCTTGACCCCATTATCTCCTTGACCCCATTATCTCCTTGACCCCATTATCTCCTGACCCCATTATCTCTCCATTATCTCTCGCTTGCGTCGCCTCTGCCCTAAAGGGCCGGACATATCAGCCTAGGGCAAGGCGACGCGAGTTTTACGAGCTTCGTCGCCGCCCTGGGTAACGTATCATGGCGGCGAATAAGCCCTGAAAGGGCGAGACAATCCATCCGTCGGTTTGTGTCGCCCTTTCAGGGCTTAGGGACAATACCGCTAAATCGAGATTTCAATTTGTTCGGCGAAGCGTCCGATGGGTTTGGGTGGACGGCGGTCGGTATCTTTTTTGGTTGGCCAAGCTTTCGATCGT
>JBGTDM010000036.1:0-5535 GCA_041748315.1 Pirellulaceae bacterium | reverse complement strand
AGGCCCCCATTCGGCCCGGGAATGGCACCCTGAACAATTAACAGGTTGTTTTCAGCATCAATTTTGACGATCTTTAAATTTCTCACGGTCTTTCGGGTATTTCCATACTGACCCCCCATTCGCAACCCTTTGGGAACTCGACTGGGATTCGCGCTCCTGCCCGTACTTCCGGCGTGGCGATGCACCTTTTTCACACCGTGAGTTGCGCGCTGGCCCGAATAGTTGTGTCGCTTCATCACCCCGGCGAAGCCGCGACCTTTACTCGTACCGACGACATCCACTGCTCCCACCTCGGCGAGGCAGTCGACACTTATTTCTTGGCCGACAGCATATCCCTCAGTCGTTCCACGAAATTCGCGGATATACCGCTTGGGTTCGCAATTTGCTTTTGGCGACAACTCGACCCCGTTAGAAACCAGAGATTTAGAGCGTTTGCTCTTGATATCGGCGACTTGACCGCGTTCCGATCGGCTCGCTTGACTGGTACGGGACCGATGATCTTTCTTGGGTCGAGGTTTATCGATGAAACCCAACTGAACTGCTTCGTAACCATCGCGATCATCTGTGCGAAGGCGCAATACGGTACAAGGACCTGCTTGAATAACGGTCACTGGAGTAGCAATCCCACTCTCTTGATCGAATAATTGTGTCATCCCGACCTTGCGACCGAGTATACCTTTAGCCATGACTTTAACCGTATATCGTATTGTTCAGTTGTAATTGCCTTGCAGGAGCACGGATCAAAACCCGCCTTACCCCCAAGACTTCCAAACCATGTTCTATCTCAATGTATTGCCGATTTTGCCTTCGATGAACCGTTCAACGTACTCGTCGCCATTCGCCATTCAACCCATCAAACAGAAACGGCCTCGATATAAGTTTTTTTCGAGACCGAATCACAATCTTAATGCATGCATCACTACCTGGATGTCGCCTTGATTTTTATCTCGACACCCGCGGGCAAACTGAGCTTATTCAATGCCTCAATCGTTTGCGCCGTCGCCTGTTCAATATCAATCAACCGCTTGTGAGTTCGAATTTCAAATTGTTGCCTGGCTTTCTTGTCCACGTGCGGTCCCGATAGAACCGTGTATCGCTCAATTCGAGTTGGCAACGGAATCGGACCGTGCACGACCGAGTGAGTTCGCTTGGCGGTATTCACGATCTCTTCGGCACTCGCATCTAAGATCGAGTGATCATAGGCTTCCATCCGGATCCGAATTACCTCTTGAATTGTGTTCGACACCGAGCAGTTTCTCCAATATACATGCGTACCATGGCACTCAATAACCCACTTGGGAATACACCAAAGCATGATCGAGTCGGCCAAGCAAAGCCAGAATCCCCCTGCAATTAACTTACAGGGATCGTGCCAGATTATGAAATTTAAGCTTGTTCGTCAAGCGTTAATCCATCATCACCAAAAATATTTTCTCGCCGCGTCAAAGTTTGTGCCGTTTAACATCGATCGGAACGAGTAAATTCGTCGTCTGCGGGTCGGTTTCCTGGCAGTTTCTGAGTCGCCCGAATGCCCCAACGCCCGGTCACAAGGTCGTGCGATTTCTTCAGGTTTTTTGCACGAATCATACGAAAATAAGGCCGATTCGTCGCCTATTGTACGTCCACCAAAAAAGAACAACGGCGAGGCCCGGTACAATAGGGCCGTCCATGATCTGGAATACTCCTCAACTTCCCGACGATCAGTGAAAATGATCCTCATGTAAATTGTCCCAAGTTGTCGCCATAAGTCCCCGGAACGCCTTAAAAAATTCGAATTGAATGATGCTGATGCGGTTTGTTCTTGATTCAAACCATGGTCGCCTGCATTTCCCAGAATTCACATTAATCCAGCAATTCGGGATCGGATTTATGCCGATTGTCCGTGAAGGCCGCATTTTTTATCCTCGGCCTACGAAATTCCGTTTGCCCGTCGAGCTGGGTGCGTTGCACGAAACTGTTGTCCGATCAGCTCCCTTCGCGTACATTATAGATGAAATTCCGTCATTTATTGTGGTGCTGCAGGGGCTGAACGCCACATTCAAAGAAGTGGAACTCCGAAAATGAAACGCCATTCGTTGACCATCGCCATCGGTTTTTTGAGTGCCGCGACACTTTTTCAACCGACGGATTGCTCAGGGCAAGTCATTCAAATTCCGACGATTCAAGTCTTCAACGTTAACACTGCGGTCCGGGTCCCGGATGGTGGTTACATGCGCTTGGGGGGTGTCTCTTCATCTCGGCACAGCGCTAATACGGTTGGGGTTCCCGGGTTAAGCAACATCCCGGGAGTGAATCGGCTATTTAAAAACCGCGGCATTGGATTTGATGATTCAGTTTCCAATGTCGGCGTAACTGCCAAGATCATTATCTTGGAAGAATACGAGGAAGAGGTCATGGCCGAAGCTCGGAGACGACAAGCTCACCGGGCTGAAGAGATTGCCA
Source organism: Pirellulaceae bacterium (assembly GCA_041748315.1). Lineage (GTDB taxonomy): Bacteria > Planctomycetota > Planctomycetia > Pirellulales > Pirellulaceae > CALMEE01. The sequence continues at coordinate 3,093 of JBGTDM010000036.1, read as the reverse complement.
TGGAACGCGAGGCTGACCGAATCAGTAATCATGTTGGCCGAAACCGGAAATAGACTTCGTGCCTCCTTCCTCAATTATTGCACTTGGAAATCGCTTACAAACATTTGGGAATCCGCGATGAATGTCTGATCGATGATTCGCGTTCCCGTGAGTTCCTTAGCGCCCAGCAAGGATCAGCGGATTGTTTTTAGACTTGCCGTTCCGCGCCATTTTCCTGATATGTCACACGGTACATGTCGACCCTTCGATCTTTCCAGTTTTGGACAGAGCCCGCCTCTTTGTGCTGGCGCAACAACTCGAAGTCCAGGTCATGAATGATTACGGTCTCAACATTGGGATTGCATTCAGCGGCAATCGCATCACGTGCGAATTCGACATCAGCCGGAGTAAAGATGCCGGATTGGGCATAATGAATATCGGCGTTTTCGACAAACGGAAGATTACCTGTACAACCTGAAATCGCAATGTAGAGGTGGTTTTCGATACAGCGCGCCATCGCGCAATGCCGCACGCGCAGGTAACCGTGGCGGGTGTCGGTATTAAAGGGCACAAAAATCATTTGGGCTCCTTTTTTTGCTGCGATTCGAGTCAGTTCAGGGAATTCAATGTCGTAGCAAATCTGGATTGCGATTTTGCCGCAGTCGGTATCAAACACTTCCACTCGATCTCCTGGACTGACCCCCCACCACTTTTTCTCACTGGGCGTGATATGAATTTTGTACTGTTTTCCGATCGAGCCGTCCCGACCAAATAAGTAAGCGATATTGTAAAGGGTCTCATGTTCGACCACAAATTGTGACCCACCGATAACGTTGACATTGTAACGAACAGCCATCTCGGTAAAAAACTCCAGGTACTGTGGAGTAAATTCAGATAATTTCCGAGCGGCGTGGCCAGGTTGCATGGAAGGCACACACGACAACAACTGAGTTGTAAACAATTCGGGGAACAGAATGAAGTCAGATTTATAATCCGAGGCCGTGTCGAGAAAAAATTCGCACTGCTGCGCGAATTCGTCAAAGTCCTTGACTCGCCGCATTTGATACTGAACGACACAAACGCGAATCGTATCGACCCCGTGGTGAAATCTCCGCTTGGCTCCAGCCACAAAATCCAGATTTCGCCACTCCAAAAACGTGGCGTAGCCGCGCGAGTCCAAATCCGAAGGCAAATAGTCGGGAATCAAACCTTGGACGGCGAAGCCATTGGACAACTGAGCCGTCAATACTTGATCGTAAACGGTTCGCTCCAGGACTTGTTCGATGTATTGCCGAGCGGTCATCGTCTCTGCAACTTTGTGATAGCCCGGAATGCGCCCCGCAATCATGATTCGAGCTAAATTGCGTTGGCGGCAAAGCTCCTTGCGCGCTTCATAGATTCGACGCGACAAACGAATGCCTTGAAATTCGGGGTCGACCATGATTTCGATCCCGTACAAGGTATCACCGTGCGGGTTATGATTCCTGATCATGCCGTTGTCAGAGACCTTTTGCCAGTTATGCCACTCCATTCCGGGATCGTAGGCCAGGATCAGACTACTGGAAGAAGCTGCCAACTTCCCATCAACTTCGACACAGATCTGTCCCTCAGGGAACATTTCCAATTGGCTGGAAATCTGTTCATGGCTCCAAGGCTTCATTCCCGGAAAACAACGGGATTGCATCTCCACAACCTGTGGAAAGTCCTTCAACTGAAGGGGCCTGACCACAATCTTCCATTCGTAGTCTTTCAAATCCAAGGGTTCTGACATGTAAAAGTTGCCCTTCGCCTTCCATCGAGAGGTTTTGCAGTACCGTTCTGCCGCTTGTTGAGCAAGTAGTCTACCAAATCCAGTACGAAAGAAAAGTGAAGAACTCGTTTCAACCGGGAAGCTTGGTCGACGCAAACGTCGTCAAGCGGCAAGCCGCTGGAATGATTGGGGTCGTGGAATGATGGTTGGTTCACCGGTCTGCGTTTGCTGTTTCTTGCGTGGGTAGATTTTGCTATTTGTCGTTCGGGATCTTCCGGTGGGTGGTAGGTCGCCCCGAAGGGGCCGAGACAGATCAGCCCGGGGCAGAGTGCAGCGCCGCCCCGGGTGGTGATGTCAAATGGTCGCAAGCCCTGAAAGGGCGACACGAACCGATGTATGGATTGTCTCGCCCTTTCAGGGCTTGTTCGCCGCCATGATACGTTACCCAGGGCGGCGGCGACTCAAATCGCCTTGCCCTGGGCTGATATGTTGGGCCCCTTCAGGGCGGTGGCGACGCAAGCGAAACGAACGTGCGGCCCCTGCCGCGAAACAGGGTCGGAATTCGCCGGTGCGGGAAACGATGGGAAGGGTACATCGTCGTTCGGGATCTTCCGGTGCGTGGTGGGTCGTCCCGAAGGGGCCGAGACAGATCAGCCCGGGGCAGAGCGCAGCGCCGCCCCGGGTGGTGATGACTTATTCGCGGCGATGATACGCTACTCGAGCGACTTGTTGACTTGGTTCAACAACTGTTGAGCAGCACTGCGATAGACAAAAAAGCCTTCGTTATTCAGTGCGGCTTCAAGAAACAACTTTGCATTCGAAAAGTCTTCAGTTTTTGTCAGAAAGGCCGCGATATAGTAACCGGTCGTGGCAGGCAACGGACGTACGCTAATCAACTGTTGAAATATTTGTTGGGCTTCCGGAACATTTTCTGTTTTCAAATAAACCCAACCGAGCGTGGCTAACAGCACTGCGTTTTGTGGAAATTGCCTGGCATTCATCGAAGCGAGTTGCATCGCTTTGTCGTGCTTTTGAGGATCGGTGCTCTCGATCAAACTGAGCGCAAGTAAATTCGACGTTTCGATGTCTCCTGGTCGCATTGAAAATAGCTGAGAAAAGTACATTTCTGCCACGCCAAAATCTCGGCGCGAAAAAGCAACTTGACCTCGCACAAATGTCGTTTGGTATTTATCAGCCCCATAATCCTCGGCCTGTTTGGCCATTTCTGCGGCTTTGGGAAGTTCTTCGTTTCTGAGCAGCCAACGCGCATAATTCAAAAATACATCACCGTCAGCAGGATAATCAGCAATTGCCTTTTCAATCCAAATTCTGGATGGTTCCAAATCGTTTTTCATCAAAAACCA
>JBGTDM010000035.1:0-1953 GCA_041748315.1 Pirellulaceae bacterium | reverse complement strand
GCATCGGCATCGCCGAGCTTCTTCACAATTTGCTCCGGGCTGTGCCGTTTTCGTCTCTTCTTCGTCATCAAAAAGTCTCCTTGCCAATTTAGGCCAATGAGACTCTCATAACATATGGATCAACTTTTGGGGAGCAGGCCACCCACCCCGGAACCGGTCGAGACCAGCGACCATGCTCCTGGCACGTCGGTGTTTCCAACATGCGTATCACCAAGAGCCGTCACGTAGACATCCAGATCAAAACCAACACCAAGACCAGCCGTATTGATGTTTACATCATAGGCCGAGATGGTCATGCCATTAGAATTAATCACATTGATGTCAAAATAATTCGTCCACAGCGATGCTCCGCCATTGTTACTTGCAAACAATGTTGTGATTGATTGAGCATGCGCAACGGAAGCCGAACCGATTGCGATCAGTACGACCAAACATCGAACAAACATAAGCAAACCTCCAAGATAAAAAAAGGAATTCCAAAAAACTATCGAGCCCATCTTCCCTTGTTCTCATCAGTTTTCAAAAGGTAGCAAGCGTTTCAATCAACGTCAGCCCTGAAGGCCAATACGAGATTGAATGGCAGCCACTTGCATCGCCTTTGGACATTCTCCTCTCCCGTTGAACGCTCCGTCAGCCGAATAAACTGCACGAAAATATCAATATCGCCAAAAGATGGTAAACCACACAATCATACCTGCACTGGCAAAAACCCAGGAGCGGGAATTTCTTAAGTCTAATTGGCGTAAGGCCCAATACAATACCGCAAACTTAATATTTTCCAAAACGGCCAATTTTTTCCGGGTGTGGTTAGTCGCTGAACAATGATCTTGATACAAATTAGTCACAAAAGCCCATAAACAGCGTCTCAAACGGCACTGGGGATTCGAAACCTGCAACGGTAAACGGCCAAGCAAGCCGACGAATTCGACGGGTCGTCGCGCGAACTGGTTAGCTGACGAAGTGTTTTCTGAGGGATTCAGACCAGGGTATTTACGAAAGGACACCCAATGCAGTATTTCAAATTTGCCGCACGTGTCGACCGCGAGTCGAGCGGAGGTGATGGTCGTCGTTTACTCCTTACAGCGATCGGACAATCGAATGTCAGCCACGAGGACGCTCAGCAAAATGCTGAGACTCGGTGGGCCGCAATGAACAAGTTGGTCGAGACTCCTTTTGCCAACCGTGACTCGCGTCGCAGTTACGAGTACGGTGAGCGCCCGGTCGCAGAGGAACTCATTAAAGAGCTATGGGATGAACAGGGGAGCCTTGTCGGTGCGTTAACTCGAAATCGATACGGAGCGATCATTTTGAACACGCCGCATGTCGGCTTCTTTGACATTGATTTTCCAGAACCAACGACGACTCGTGCATCAACTTCCTGGTTCGGCTTGTTCCGCAAAGCAGCTAAGCCGTCCGACTTGGAGTCGCAACCAGACGCGTCACGACGAGAACTGATTCAGAAACTCGATTTGTATCCATCGCTTTCGTTCCGAATCTATCGTACGGCGGCTGGCTTCCGCGTGGTCGTGCTCAATCGGTTGTTGAATCCTGATAGCGAAGAGACGAAGCAGTTGTTCCAGGATTTGGGGTGTGACAAATTGTACTGTCGCCTGTGCCAGACACAAGAATGTTTCCGCGCTCGACTGACCCCCAAGCCGTGGCGATGTGGACTCCCTCAGCCACCGGGACGGTATCCGCGCGAGCACCCAAAACAGCAACAACAGTTCGCCACATGGCTGCAGCGCTACAACGCTGCCATGTCGAAGGTGTCGGTTTGCAACTGGGTCCAGGAGGTGGGTACTCATCCCCTACTGGGGGAGATCGACTTCGTTCTTTCGATCCACGATGCCTTCACGATTCATGACACACCCGGTAAATTGGCATGACATGAATCTTGTCATTCTTACCGGGGCAGGGCTCTCTCAAGAGTCCGGCCTGCCGACTTATCGCGGT
>JBGTDM010000034.1:0-2713 GCA_041748315.1 Pirellulaceae bacterium | reverse complement strand
GCCTCGGGCGATAAGGTGCACGCGATCCGACTTTACATGCAGGAAACAGGTACCGATCTCAACGACGCGCGAAAAGTCATCGAATCGAACATGGTGATGGGCTGGTAAATCACCCGCTCGGAGCGTAGGACCCAGTGATGGGTCATTCCCACCCACGGGTGGCACCCTGTTCCCAGTTCGCTGCCGAGTTGGCGGACGGCTGATTCGATAATTGCGTGTTTGCCGTCGCGGTCGACGTAGCTTCCCGTGGCAAGTCGCTGGTAGTTCCCGGGCGCCAGGGACCCGTTCGCGGAGCGGCCATTTGACTGGCAGCGATGTTGGCGTAATGCGATCCGCTCGTGGCCGTCTGAGGCGTGAATTGAGCACCTGGCGTCGATGGTTGTCCATGGCCGCCGCTAGACGGAGCATGCGACTCTGAAGCCAAATGAACGGCTGGTGCAATCCCTTGTCGTGCGCCGACTGGCATCTCGTAATTCGCATGATTGGTGTCGGAACTCGGAGCTGAAGTTAGCGTGGATTGGTTAGCGACGGTTGCCACGAAGTCATCGCCACCGAAATTCGGCGGTGCACTTCCCTGTGGAGTTGAGGCAGCGAGGCCTTGTGGCGTTTGTGGCAAGCTTGGCGTGTCCCACGTCGTGGCAGTTCCACTGTTCGCGGTTGGATAGAGCCCATCCTGAACGTGATTTGTCCCCACGGGCGCTGCCCCTGCGTTGAAGTTTTGGCTCACCGCATCGAGGGATGTCGTTTGCACATGCATTGGCTGGCTGTTAGCTGCGTAGAGGCCATTGTTTGGCATGGATGGAATGGCGGGTGCCGCCGGCGCGGTAGAAAGCGATTGGGCCGGCGGGAGCGCTGGGTAACTCGTATCCGGATAGGTAACGGGAACACTCGCCATTTCGCTGCCAGGGATGGGAGCCTGGGATCCCTGAGCGAGCTGCCGCCCCTCGGTAATCGTGGTCGGCGTGGCAGCGGCTGAGGGCGCCGGATAGGACGCGATCGGATCTGTAGATACGATCGCCGAAGATTGATCTTGCGATGCCATCCAGCCCATTCCGGGCAGCTTTGACATCCGCGACGACTGACATCCAAATGCAGTGACTATGGCGGCGAGGCACATCAGCAGCAGCCGATCAAGAGGCTTTTGGTGGTGATGCAGCGTCATCTGTTCTAGCTTTCGTTGAAGTCTTCCCTGAAAAGAACTGCGATGGGGGCGGGATCATAGAAAGGTCTCGTAGGATGGTCAACGCCAGACGATCGCGAAGTCTAGCTAGCGTCACTGGGTCATCCAAGGGTAGTGCAATTCAAATCTAAGCGTGCTGTCGCCCCAATTCCAATGTCGCCCCTAGACTTATAAGTTCCAGGTTGGCGGACGGATCGTTGGCTTGCTTGAGAGTTGGCTAGCTGGAGAGTTGTCGTCCACGATGCAGGACGAGCTTAGTAGTTGCCTGCTGAGAGCCCGAAAAATGCGCGCACTGCGAAATGCGCGCACCGCGCGCATCGCTCCATTGCCAGGCGCGGCTTATTTGTCACAACAGAATTTGTCGCCACAGAAAAAGGGGGCTTGTTGCCACAGTGAACCGGAAATAGCCCCAGCGAGGAAGGCTGGCAACCAGCCTCGCTGCGGAGCTGTGTCCGAGCCCAAGCAGGCTTAGGCCTTTGCCGCCTCATAGCGACGCGCAACTTCATCCCAGTGGATCACGTTGAAGAACGCAGCCACATAGTCTGGGCGGCGGTTCTGATAATGCAAGTAATACGCGTGCTCCCACACGTCGACGCCCAGGATCGGAATCCTACCTTCCATCAGTGGCGTATCCTGATTCGCAGTGCTCTCGACATGCAACTTCCCGTTGTTAACCGACAGCCAGGCCCAACCACTGCCAAATCGGGTAGCGGCTGCGTTCGAAAAATCGGTTTTGAATTTTTCAAATCCGCCGAGTTCCTGATCGATCGCCGCTGCGAGGGCGCCGCTTGGTTTGCCTCCACCAGATCCCGACAGGATGGTCCAAAATAACGAGTGGTTTGCATGCCCACCCCCATGATTACGAACGACACCACGGATTTCCTCGGGCGCTTCGGAGATCGAGCGCATCAAGACTTCGATGGTTTTTCCATCCCATGCGGTGCCGGCAATTGCGGCATTGACTTTATCAATATATGCCTGGTGATGTTTCGTGTAATGGATCTCCATCGTTCGTGCATCAATGTGCGGTTCCAGCGCGTTGTACGCGTATGGCAATTTTGGCAGTTCGTATGGCATCTGAGGTCCTCACTATACAAGGTGCGGAGAATCGTTCTGACGACTCGAGCAGGCTGACCACCTTGGACTGTATTTTAACAGCGGTCGGACCCATTCCAGGTGCCCGTAACGGCGTTTGACCTTGTCAAAGCAAATCCGGGTCAGCGAATATGGCGGCACTGCGCTGATAAGACAGTTGACCATCCTTACAACGTAGCCGTTATCGACCGATGTCGCAATCGGCTAACGACGAAGGCGGATTATTGCCGCGGGCGAATTAGCGAATTTAGCAGCTTCTCGACGGCAGTCGGTTTGACGTCCTCGTCCAACAGTTCGCTGGGCGTACACTCATAAGCGACCAGATACGACATTAGGCTTCGTAGGATACTGCGAGCTTGTTCGGAAGGATTCTGCCGACGGTCTCGCTGCCGCACAAGCTGAAACGTCACTCGCAACATAGTTTGCTGCGATTGCCGC
>JBGTDM010000033.1:0-12139 GCA_041748315.1 Pirellulaceae bacterium | reverse complement strand
AATCATGATCAATGGGGCAAACATTCAATGCGGGAGATCGAGCCACTTTGGATGTTGAAGTATCTGCCGAATATGGTCGCGTCGCACCTGTCGATTGCCTATGACGCGCGAGGTCCCAGCAACACGATCTGTCAATCTGAAGCCTCAAGTTCACTTGCTGTCGCCGAAGCGATCCGTCTGATCCGTCGAGGTGCCGCCGATGTCGTGCTTGCCGGTGGAACAGGTTCTCCCGGGTCATTGACAAAATCACTTTACGTTGGGGATCGAGAATTGAGCCATCAAATCGCGACTCCGGAACACGCCTGTCGACCGTTTGACAAACGGCGAGATGGCATGGTCGTTGGCGAAGGCGCGGGATGCATCATCTTGGAGCGCAAAGCGTTTGCCGAGGCTCGTGGTGCTCCGATCCTCGCAGAAATACCAGCGGTTTACTGCTGTTTCACGCCACCCGACACCGCTTGTTTCTCCGGTGGCCTCGCACATGCGATGAATGCAACTCTGGATCGGCTGCACCTTGCTCCGCATCAAATCAGCCATTTGAGTGCCAGCGGCTATAGCACAATTCGGGACGATGCAGCAGAAGCCCGAGCGATTCACGAGGTATTTGATAATATTCCAGTCATCGCTCCCAAATCGAATTTTGGAAACGTCGGGCCTGCCGCCGGAGTTATTGAGTTGATCGCAAGTATCCTGGCGATGGCGCATCGAAAACTGCCGCACGTGATGAACTACGAAGTGCCCGATGTCGATTGTCCAGTCAATGTGGTTCGGGATCAACCGGCTTCACTTAGTTTGCAAGGCCCTCTTTTCGCAATCTCCAGTTGCCACGCGCAGACAGGACAAATTGTTTCGACAGCGATTAGCGTTCAATGATAGAAGGGACAACGTGGAACTTTTTACTGACCCGCAGCTTTGACTTTGAACAAGGTGGTTTGAAAGATACGAGACTATGGTTAAAGGCACCACTTAGCATCCACTTTCATAACGTCCCGTTGATTGGCTATGATGCAGTCGACTGTAACACGTATAAATCGATTAGGATCGCGAAACGATGGAAAATATTAACACCTCGACGGATACACGTCCGATTGCTCGACTTATCGACCATGCATTATTGCATCCGACACTGACCGACGATCAAATTCGAGAAGGAATTAAACTTGCAAACCGTCTGGCGGTCGCATCAGTTTGCGTAAAACCTTACTCCGTCCGCATGGCAGCCGAGATATTGCGGGGCTCCAGCACGGCGGTGGGGACCGTGATTGGCTTTCCGCATGGCTCTTCAACAACCGACGTCAAAGTTGCTGAAGCTGTGCAAGCTTGTCGAGACGGCGCAACGGAACTTGATATGGTTATCAATATCGGCAAGGCTATTCAAGGTGATTGGGACTACATCGCCAACGATATCCAGGCTGTAGTCAATGTCGCACATCAACTTGGGGCGATTGTAAAGGTGATTTTCGAAACCGACTATGTTACCGACGAACCGGCGAAAACAAAGCTTTGTCAAATCTGTGAAATGGTCGGTGCAGATTTCGTTAAGACTTCAACGGGTTTCGGTTTTACCAAGCAGATCGATGGTAATTACAACTACATCGGAGCAACTCCGGACGATATTCGGCTGATGCGAGCGAGCTGCAGCGATTCGATTGGCGTTAAAGCATCCGGTGGGATAAGAAACTACGGTGACGCTGTGGAATTTCAACGTTGCGGAGCAACTCGTCTAGGAACGAGCGCGTCACGGATCATCGTCGAGGGGGAGGGAGCCGATGAATCGAGCTATTGAAGTTTAAGTCCTCGCGCCCGTAAAGAATATTCGACAGGCTAATCGCTATCGGCGGAGAACTGTGAGCGACCTCCCGTTAAGAACCGGGATGCAACAAGTTTTGCGTTCCTTATTCAACCGTTATTACTTGCCTAATTCAAGCGATCGCAGGGTAGCCGCCTGGACCGCATTCATCACCGTTGCTCGAAATGCCCCATCTTCCAACGCTTTAAGGCCGGCGATCGTCGTTCCGCCTGGGCTCGTTACCATCGCCCGCAGTTCCGCCGGCGACTGCGGTTCCTCGTTGATGAGTTTTGCCGCGCCTAAAACGGTTTGAACCGCAAGTGCCGTTGCGACCTCTCGCGTCAATCCCATCAAAATTCCGCCATCGATAAGTGATTCGATAAAGGCAAAAACGAATGCGGGTCCGGAGCCAGACAAACCGGTCACAGCGTCCATCATTCCTTCCGTAACCACGACTGATTTGCCGATAGAGTTACAGATTTGTTTTATTTGAGCAATATCTTCTGGTAATGATTCGACGGAAGCCGCGATACCTGAAATGCCCTGTCCGATGAGGCAAGGCGTATTTGGCATCACTCTCGCGACTCGGTGGGTGCCCAGCAGGTTGACCAGTCGACCGATGGTAACACCAGCCGCGATCGAGATCCAAAGTTGTTTTGCAGAAACCGCATGTTGAATATCATGTAACGCTTCGTCGATCTTTTGTGGTTTCACGGCAACGATAACGATATCACACTTGTCGGCAATTTGAATATTATTTGAAGCTGCAACAACGCCATGCAGTTCTCGACAAAACAACTCGAGCGCGGATTCCTGCGGGTCAGAAATCATTATCTGGTCAGCGCGGAATATTTTGTTGTTAACCATTCCACGTGCCATGGCAAAGGCCATCTTACCCGCACCAATAAAGCCCAGCCGATTGAACTTCATAATTCGACTCCGATTCGATTCAAGTCAAAGACAGGGCTCAAATCGAGACCTGTGATGGCGTACGATCTGTCGTGGACTGGTACGGCTGATACTCGACCATTTCGATTCCCTTAGAACCATTGAGCCGATAGGTGACATCGCGCCAATGGACTTGCTTGGAGAAAATCGCGGACAAAGTCCAACGGCAGTGAGCGATTTGACAAACTGGTAACAACAGGTACAGCTTAAACAATCTTGTCCAGCTCATTCGTTCAAGTGTTTCACTACGCGTTTTCAGTGCAACACTCACACCGGACCGGACCGCAAAAAAAGCTCCCAACATCAGCAAGTTCCAAACGGCCAATCCGCTGGCAACAATCAAGGCCGTAATGAAATGACCTGTCAATAAAGCGAGTACCAGTACCGAGACAGAAATGGCAATTAAGAGCGTGGTCACCAACATGTGAACAAATGTATTCAAAAACGTAGCTTCGTACATTCTTGACCACGTCAACATACGTGTCACGTAGCGACTGGCGAACTCCGCGGTGCACCGATCCCGATTGATCATGATCAGCTTCGGCTCGAAGTGGATTCTCAATCCGAATGGCTCCAGGGCCTGGCGAATCGGACCATCATCAACTGCAGAATCTTTCCACGTCTCCACAAGCCCTGAGCGTTCAACATCGGAAATCCTAAGGGCGCAAGTGCCAGCCCATGGATTGGCAAATGCAGCTGTTGGGACGAGCGCTCCCGCGTTCCACAAACAGCGTAACAGCGATCCGAAGGTGTTGTCCCCTGGACAATACCACTTATTTCCTGTCGAGGCACCAATGGTTGGATCTGCGAGTGGAGTGACCAAGTCCCGCATCCAGTTTGCATGGGGAACGACATCGGCATCGATAAGCGCTAATACTTCGCTTTGCTCATTGACATAACTGTAAGCCTGGATCAAAGAACTGCATTTGAGACTGCAGTTTGGTCGTGGATTCTCCAGCGCCATATAGCGCACCCGGTGATGGGTGTCAAATTCGCGAGTCACTTCTTCAACGGCGCGCCACGCTGCATCGGATGGATGATCGATGACAATGATGACTTCGTACTCGCGATAATCCTGCTGCAAAAGCGCTTGAAGACAACTTCTTAATGAAGGATCAAATCCACGCAGTGCCATAATTACCGAAACCGGAGGAGCGTATGTTGGATCGGATTCCGCAGGGTGAGGCTCTTGGCGACTCCCGTTCCCTTCATCCCCGCGTTGTGAACCAATCGCGGCGCGCGTAACGATTCCGGTAGCAAACTTCGTCGCGAACAGTAAGTGCGCAATCGCCCAGGCGATGAGCAACACGCTAACGATGACGCCGACCATTAACAGCAAGGTAATTCACCGATGGGACAAACTCAGGTTGATTCGAAGTAGTACGTCTAAAAGTCGTTACCGTTAATTGTAATCCACAAAGTAATAATCCTGCGTCAACCCGTGCGAAAGTAGCTGATCGTTGGCGATTTATCACCTAAAAAACAGTAAATTCCTCATTAACCTACAAAAGTTTAACGCATCGCGGCAAAAGGTCCAGTTCGCTTTTGCGGCCGGTTGCAACCCGTTCGGGGTTAGAACCCAGGTCGGCGTGCTCCCTCGAATCAGGTTTCGTCCCCCTGCGAGCCGTTGATTTTCCCGCGCCTCAGGCCCGTTTACGTAGGCCGCCAAGCGTCCCCCGCGCACATGAGAATAATCATGATTTTGATGAATAACGATGACACTTTCGCTAAGGTCAACCACTGGAAGTTTTGCAGTTTTTGCGCTGGCAACAATCCAATTGTCCCAATTGCCTCGGCCCACCGCGAATGCCGGTATTTCTTGAAAAAGGCCTCGCTGAAATACAAAATAGTCCTTACAGACAATCGAAGCTCTGCGAATCGAAACATCCGACTGATCCAGAAGTTGTTCCTTCCAATTCGGATTCTTGCAACAATCGATCGGATGCCCGATGTCAGCATCCATGCGACGCCCAATGGCGAGCCATGATCCCAGTTCAGACTGGTCGAGTTGTCGAATCGCCGGCAAAAAATCGTCGCCAATCATAATATCGGCATTGACATAGGCTAACAACGCACTGCTTGCGATTTCTGAGGCGCGTTTGAATACATCATTCAGCAGCGGTGTCCCGAATTGATTTCGCAATTCAATTGGAACGGTTTCAAAATCTTGGGCGATATCGGCTGGCAACGGCTCACCATGGAACAACACGATTCTCACGTCGCGCCCCAATTGAATCCAGCTTTGAAGTGCATTTCGTTGATGCAGGTCGGCCAAACCTTCGAACGGCTTAACAACAGTAAAAATCGTCAGTTCGTGTTGATGCGTTGCACCTTGACCTGAGTCTTCCCGCGCTTCGTCACCTGTTAAGCGCTTCATCGTCAGCCCCATATTGCCGTGACTTTCCGAAATGCCTGAGTGATTCGTTTGTTCAATTTAACGCCAAATCGATCTAACCAAGTTCGCCATTGAAATGTTGGTTTCGTTGGACGCCAGTCCCTCCATGCAGTATCCAGCAACCCTTCATAGAACAGATGGCCGCGCGGGTGGTTTGATGCGAACTGCCAAGGTTTAAACTCGGTCGTAAAATGTACGATCGCCGGATCACGTTTCATTTCAAGCCATAAACTGCTGTCAATTGGGGCGTAACGTTCCGATGGATATTCAAAGACATGGGCACCTTGATTCCAGCGCGGCGAAAATCGATCCCACTCACCTGCGAATACGACGTTGAGCGCATATTGGTCCCAACACCAAACAAACCGTTGGTTATCCCGAAGACAACGTAAAAGTCGCTCTGCCACATTATCTCGGCGCCAACGCGCCAAGTTCATTACCATCACGCCGCTATTGAAATATTCTCCGCGTCCGTCAAGATCGAGTTTGCGATAATTTCGAATCGGTCGCCGTGCAGCCAGGTAGGGCGAAGCCAGTCGAAAATTTGCACACCCCAATCGCGCATCGATATAAGGGCAAGCGATATCAACCGTGGCCAAGCAATATGAATTGCCCAACGGGCGGTCCCAAAGCTGCACTAAATCGTCTCTTATGAGTAGATCGGAGTCCAAATAGATGGCCTTGTCGATCTCAGTTGGCAATAACTCAGCCGACAGAAGACGAAAATATGCTGTATGCGAAATGTGGTGCGAGATGCTTAAATCGGCCAATGAATTGACATCCGGACGAATCGCACACAATTCGATCGATGTATCGGCAAGGGTTTCCTTCAATCCAGCCCAACTTATTTCGCTGATACCGCCATCCAATACAAATACGCGCGCCGTCACTTGCGGCGATAAATGATTCGACATACTGCGCAAAGTGACTGCCAATGGCATGGCGTAAGCGTCGTCTGCAGCGCACACCAAGTCAATCGTACGAGCCTCGGTGGCTCGCCGTTGTCGCAGTTCGTTTTCAAAAAGCGTCTTTAACACGACTTGGTGGGTTTGTTTACATTGGAAGAATTCGCATCATTCAATTTACCGCGCCCCTTTGCCATCCAATCGATCACTCGTTGACGCGTTCGAACAATTGGCCCTGCAATCGGATGTTGATGAATCTGTTCGAAAATCTGATGGGCCTCGCCAAGCTCGTTGCGCAGCGATTCAATTTGACCGTGCAAATGGCTAATCTCTCTTCGTGCATGAGCCAGTTCAGATTGCAGGATCAGCTTGTCGTCTTGCTGAAAGGCGAAATGGTGCGGAAATAACGTCTGATGGTCCAATCGAGTACGCTGCAACCCCATGGCAGGTTCAATGATCGGGTCAGGAAACACAAGGTCCGCGCCCACTTTGAGCTGCTCAGCCGCTTGATTCAGCATTCCCTGAATGAGGTGCACCATGCGTTGTGCTGCCCCTCCATCCACCAGCAATGCATCCTCCAGTAACATCGCCTGGTAAAACATCCGTCGGGCTGAAGCTGATTGCATGAGTCTGATTTCAGCGTCGATCTGTTCGGAATGGGTAATCCGCCAAGCGGCGTCGACATAGCGCGGACTATTTGAGTAATCGAGAATGGCCATCGGCTTGCCAAATAACATCGCCTCGAGCTGAACCGTGGACGGCGTTGTAATTACCATATCGACCTGTTTGAGCGTATCGGCGAGATCCCGTCCGGTCGTTTCAACCAATTGATTTTCGACCCCAAGTTCTCGCGGCAGTTCTCCGGTAAGTCGCCAAACCAACTCGATCTGCGATGGGTCTTCCGCGGCAATACATTCGTGCCATCGCTTAACATCGAGCAACGATTGTTTGATGAGTTGGCGCTGCTTGGCGGTAAATCCTGGACATTTCGCCGTTGTGACCAGGATTCGGCAGCGGCCTCCACCAGATTTTCCTTGTGGAGCATCCAAATTGGTGTACCGATCGAAACGAGGTAATCCAATCAATTCGACCTTGGACGCATTGCCCCAAGCGCACAATACCCGCGCCTGAGACGGCCCAATACATGCGACTTTATGCGAAAGAACCGGACGCATTGTCCATGGGCAGGCCGGTTCGTCAGGATCGTTTTCCCAAGCGTTGCGCCATTCTAGAATTCCGTCAATCGCATACAGTGTGGCAACGTTTCGGGCGCGAAGTTGGATAATGGCATCGCGGAATCGATCAAAATGTTCACTAAAAAAGATTGCCAGGTCTCCCGCTTCGGCAACCTGTAAAACCGATTCGGGGGATTTAATCTGGATCGGCAAATAGTCGAACAAAGGTTCGGCATGGTGCCGCACCTCTTCACTCGAACCGACATAAAAAATTGAACCCGTGATCACGCTAAACCTCGCTGGAACCCCAGCTCGAACCAGATCATTTTGCTTTGCGATCCCACCGTTGCTGCATCCGTCGTCGAGCCACCGGGATCAATGATCGACCTGCATCCTCTGTCACGAACAACGAATGCTTGACGGGAGTTCAAAGCTGACTTGAAGATTACCCGCTTCCCAGGCTTTTAAAATTCCAAGTTGACCGTCAGGCCATCATTGCGGGAACACAATCGATAAAGCAACTCAATGTCGATCAGATCGGTGATCGACCTTGTTGAACCATCGCCAAACACAAAATTGCAAACGGCGCTGTGTTCACTCCCCCAGGCGGGATTGGCGCCAGGGCCTGGGGCACCCATATCTCCTCGCGCGATCGGAACGCCAGGGCCACCAACACGCATGAATGTTCCAGGTTCATCACCATTGTAGATACATCCGTCGGCCCAGCCTCCTGGCTCGCCACGATGATCCGATTCCACATGCTTTTCGCCCACGAAAATCGTGTTTGACAATCCGTCCCGTATATCACGTTTTTTATATCGCCCCTTCGGTCGACGAGCCAACCCGCCATCGCCAGCCAACGGATTCTCGGAATCGTAGCCGGAGTTAAACACGCCATCGACCTCAACGTCAAAACCCGCCCAATCCAAAGGTAAATTCAAGCTCGAACCCGCGTTTCCTGCATAGTCGCCGACGGCGCCAATCGAACCCACCGTTTCAGAGAGGCTGAGCTCCCCGGCACTGCGACGCGAGGGACAAATATAAACATCCAATGCGTATTGAACCGCTTGAGGATCTTGAGCTGAATAAGGTTCGCGAATCCGCATCTGACGGTAAATATTATCCGCTTCCAAATAAGGCATTAGCAAAACTGTCCAAGTCAAAAATTGATCTCGGGCTCGAGCGGGTGGAATCTCGCGAATCGCACTCTGATAGTTCTCCAGCCCAATGCCGATCTGTTGCAAGTTTTTCAAACAAACCGTACGTCGACCTGACTCGCGTACCATCTGCACTGCGGGTAATAGCATGGCCATCAGAACGCCGATGATGGCAATCACGACTAACAGTTCGACGAGAGTAAAACCGCCGCGATGAGACGGTGCATTCGATCTTGCTCGACATTGATCACAGGGGAAGCGCATTAAGGATTGCATCGGATGGCTCTTTGAATTTGATCGAGGGGTATGAACGACTGAGGGTGATTCTACTCGAATTAACGATTTTTATAGGGAAATGGACTCAAACAACGGTCTTACGCCGCCAAATAGTGGTTCGTAATCAAACGATTCTCGGATAAACGCCGCGACTTGATACGCGGGCTCGAGAATAACGACCCGTTGATACGGAGACCTGCCCGATTGCTTAGCAACCGCGGCGCTGCAATTCTAAATCACGATTTAGGGGCAACGTTGGTATTTTCAGCGTAGCTTGAAAGTTGTTGACTATCAAGCTTTACCCAGCCGGCGCGATCAGAACGGATCATACCGTATGGGAAAAATATACCATCCAGCAATGAAACGGCGTCAAATTCGTGTGAAAACGCCATGAGTTCAAAGGGAATCCACTTTGCGTCAACGATTTTCGCTATGGCGCGGATATTGCCGCCTGTTCCCGAACCCAAGCTCCAAGTTCCGAATACACCGACTCTGGCGAAAATACGGTTTCGCCGATGCGCTTTGAGTCAGTGGCAAGTTGGATACGTTGCTGTTGATCGTCGACCAGCGTCACCACGGCACTCGCAAACTCGATATCGGAATCGGCGACCCGCGCAACGACACAGGCTGCTTGTGGCAGCCCGGTAACACTGTGTCGAGTTGCCACTAATGGCTTGCCAAAACAGAACGCTTCGACGGACTTGATTTTCAAACCTGTTCCAAACCGCACAGGGTTGATCACGATCTCGATCGATTCGTAGAATTGCGTAATCGATTTAACGATCCCGACAAATTTGATCCTGGGCTCTGAATCAATGAGTCCACCCAGTCGCTCCACTAGCAACTCTTGTACGGGGCCTCCCACAATCAACTCGACATGATTGTTGACACTCGTCACGATCCGGTTCCAACAATTACGAATGAACCATTCGATTCCGTCGACATTGGCGGCATTCTTTGAACCAATAAAGCCAATTCGAACGCAATCGTCCGCATTCGTTTGCGACCTGGCATCCCTCTGCATATACGACGACGCCATTAACAAGTCGGTTGTCGGTCGTTCAAACCACGGCACATGGCCCACAACCATGCTGCGTACACTTGGTGCCAATTTCTCAAAAGTATTCGCTTCGGTTGGCTGGATTGCCAGAATCAAATCAAATCGTTTTAACTCGTTTGACTCTTCGTCTGCTGTAATGTCAAGCCAGTGTGTCTGTCCATGATTTTTGAATTGCTCGTTTCGAATGTGTAAGACATCATGCGTATCAATGATGGTCATGATTCTGCGGTCGATTGTCGTGAGTCCCTCCAATAGATAAGCCCAAACGATGTACTCGATTAAAATGACATCCGGTCGTTCGTGTTCCACGAGTGATCGGAATTGATCAACGGCTCTTGGCCAACGATAACGCTCCAGAGTTGTTGATTCGAGTTTGCGAGAATCCAGGGAGTTTTTAGCTTCATCAGATTTCGACTTTCGCCAATTGAAGATGGAGTGAATCGTTTGTGAAATTGCCCCGCCCCGTGGGTCGAACTCGACAAACTTTGCATGAAACTGTTCGCAACTCAATCGGTCTTGGACTGAACGTTCAACCATGAAGTAGAAGGTCAACTCAAACCGCTGAGATTCAAAATACTTGGTCAACGAAAGAATGCGTTGATGCGCTCCTGTTTCACCTCGCCAAAATGGCTGGTCAGTGACAATCAAGACTTTGGGAAGTGTACCCATTGAATCATTACGTCAGAACCGAAACCGGAGTATCGCGCCGTTATCGACAGCGCCTAGTTTAACGCATTGGCATGTTTGATCACCAGATCCGCGATCTCTCCGACTTGCATTCGCTGCGTTGCGTCTTTAAGGTTGCCTTGCTCGTCAAATGCCTCATGCGCTCGAGGCACCGCCAGCTGCTTCGGAACGACAGTCACGCCTATGTTTTGCAAAATCGACCGAACGTGAACCAATCCCCGTAATCCGCCCAAAGCGCCTGGAGAAGCCGATACCAGGCCTGCAACCTTATTCAAGTAAGGCCGTAATGGTGGCTCTCCTTCGACGGGTCGCGAGACCCAATCGATTGCGTTTTTCAAAAGCGGAGTGATCGAGCTGTTGTATTCCGGGGAAGCAATTAATAGTGCGTGATGCTCAATAAACAGTTGCATAAGCTCATGGACCGGTTGCGGGTGCCCTTCCTCGCGCTCAGTATCCTCATCAAATATTGGCAGGTGAAAGTCCCCTAAATTGATTAATCTGGGCGTTCCCCCTCCCTCTCGAACCGCCTCAGCAGCAACGCTTGCCAACCGTTGGTTATACGAATGATTTCGGGCGCTCCCCGAAAATATTAGGACTTTGACGTCGCTCATCGTGAGTGATTCCTTTAACCGGACATGATTTTTCCAGCTCAATGATGTAACATGTTCTGAGCAATTCGTCAAACCTCTATCGGATTTTGGAACCCATGACGACGCAGCCCTTGACGAGATTTCTGTAAACTTGTTTTGCGGAAACCACAATGGGTACATTTGATGGTCAATACGGATGGTGCTCACATCGAGTGAAACTGAAACAATCTATTTTCAAGTTGCGATCACAATTGTTAAATAGCTGAGGGCGCGGTTGAGATGAAGACTAGAAAGCATGTACACGATGAGGAGTTCACCGTAACAGTGGAAGAGTTGTTCTCGATACTGATTACACCAAGCTCGATTCGGCAATGGTGGGGTGCTGCCCGTGCAATCGTGTTACCAGAACGAAACGGTAATTGGGCCGCAGCTTGGGGAAATAATGAAGATGATCCGGACTACATTACCGTTGCGAACATCTGCGTTTTTCAACCACCGCACCGCATGGTTCTCGACACCTATCGTTACCATTCGAAGTCTGGGCCACTCCCATTCGATGCTGACTTTCAAACAGAATTTGCAGTCTTTCCTTCCGAAAATGGTGTGACACTTCAAGTGACACAGGATGGTTTTCCAGCTGGTCCAGAAGCCGATGAGTTTTATTCAGCATGCCAATCCGGTTGGCAGGCTACGTTCGCATCAATCCGCCAATTTCTCGACCGACCCATCGACGGTACCTCCACTTAGATTGTACGCTCGTCACGCACGTAATTCAGGGTCTCCATTTCGCAAGCGCAACAATCCTGTGCGAGTGGCCACGCAATGTACGCGTAACCTCAATTCCCATCGGTCTGACGCTATGCGGCCTTTGTGGGTGGGCAGGACGTTGGCAGACGCCGTGTCGAAGGCCTCGACAGGTGAGTTTGAACGACTGAACTTCTCGCGTATAGTATGGCGTTTCCGCGCTTACCAACGGTATCCAAAACGCCGGATTTCCGCAAACAATAGGCGACGCGTTGAGCAATCCATCGCGGACAGTCCATCGCAATCGCCAGCTCAGACGTATCGAACGGCTGCAAAAGATGGGGTGGCACAAACTTCATTAAATCTGCACGAGTCTTCAACGCAAATACGCTCTCAATGCTGACCAATTGCTG
>JBGTDM010000032.1:0-3495 GCA_041748315.1 Pirellulaceae bacterium | reverse complement strand
ATACGCTGATGGTTATCGCGCCATCGGCATTCTTGGTCAGCCGGTTGCTATTTCCATCATAGGTGTAGGTCGTGTTGTAGGCGTTGGCTCCAGAGCGATTCTCATTGATCAGTTGATAAGTGCGATCGTAGGTCCAGGTGATCCGGTCGCCATTGTCTTCCAGAATGCCCGTCCTATTTCCGGCACTGTCATAACCGTATTCGTAACTGGAAATCACGTTGGACGGACTGGTCTCGTTGGAAAGCAACAACAAATTCCCCGTAGCGTCATAGATGTTTGAGGCATACACTCCATTGGACATCGTTCGCTTGGCCGTCCGCCCGACTGGATCGTAGGTAATCGTCGTCAACTCATTTAATGGATCCAGAATCGTCGAAGGCCGATTGAGTTCATCGTACGAGTACGTGAACAAACCTCCGTCGCCATCGGTCGTCGTGGCGCGGTTGCCAACTTTATTGTTACCGACCTTGCTTTGATCGCAGAGCCCGGCGCTTATGGGTCGAACTATTGTCGCAGTTGGAATCATTTATTACAGCCATAATTCAGCCAGCTAGCCGCCCGCCTCTCTTTTCTAATCATCGTAACCCGCTTTTACCTCGCCCTTTTTTGCGATTCTCAGCTCAACTCTGTTTGGTACCACGGACTGACTTCCTAAACTAACTCTCCGGAATATGCGCGGTACGGTCAAAGGCTCCGCGCTGGGTTAGGAGCGCTAGTCATGGTCAGCCGGATCTGTTCTTCCAAGAAAGAAGCCGACGATCTGTTGGCCAAGCTCAAAATTACTCCTTGTCCCCATTGTAAGAAACTGGGAAGCCTCATCAAGCACGGCTTCCTGCGTGGCTATGATCGGAATCATCGACTGAACAAGACGGTTCGTGCTGCTCGAGTCTTCTGTAGTAACCGACATCGAGCTACTGGCTGTGGACGAACCTTCAGCGTTTGGGTTGCCGACAGAATCAGACACTTGTATCTTTCCGCCGACAGCTTGTGGCAGTTTCTCACCGGCGCCGTAAGCTCTGGAAATAAACTGCAAGCTTTTCGAAATCTCAACAGCGGACTGAGTGATTCAACCCCGTATCATATCTGGAGACGATTTCTTAAAGCTCAGGTCGCCATCCGAACAGCGCTCGCTGCATTATGCGAGCCACCTCAGGTGGAATCGGGCTGCCCGGCCGAGCTCACGCTGGCACATCTGCAAATGGTCTTCAAAGAGCATCCCCTCTCGCCAATAGCTGCCTTCGGAGCCGCTCTGCAAACCTTCTTTATATGAGTCCTGTATGGTGGTTGGACGAAGGCTGCGACAAAAGCTACGACGAAAACTACGAATGAGGCTGCGATAAGCCACAAGCTTGTCATGACTTGCCCCCCAAAGAGCTGCGTCGATTCGACGGCGCTGGCCGCTATCGACAGGCCTCGGTGACTCTCTCTGGCAAACAACTTAGCGCTCTTTCATGACCGAACTACGGTCGCAATTGGGCTGCACCACAAAACTCAAAATGCCCAACAACACAACTCGACGATGGACCTGCGCTGGAACTGGCTTAGATTTCTACATAGTCGATTTTTCCCCACTTCAAAACACCAACACAAAGGAGATTCCAATGAAGCGACCGTCGATCTACCTCAAAATGAAAGTCCTCGGGGCGATTGATGTTGCCCCAGGCAAGACGCGTGACCAGCGAATCCACAACGTGGCCAAGATGACCTTTTTGGACGAGGAAGGAAACGCATACCGGTTCACTTGGCGAACGATTCAGACCTGGTACTACCGTTACAAAAATCACGGGGTTACCGCGATGGACACATCGTCGCGGGCCGACAAAGGGAAGCCCCGCAAGGTCACCCCCGAAGAGGTGCTCGAAGCGATCAAAGCAAGTTCGGTAACAGCAAGCTTGAATTCCCAGCTAAATTTTCGTCGTTCCATCAAAGTCTCTTTTCCTATCAGACCAATCTGACATTAGGTGAGTCTCTGTCTACCAACTCTGGGGAACCTAACTTCGACGGACTCATCCTTTCCCTTTTGCCACTTCAGTTTTGTTCGTAACGTGCAGCTTGTTTACAAAATGAAGCGAAATCTTTTAACTCTTCAGTGACGATAACCGCCTCGCGATATGCCTTCCTTGTCATATATTTCCTAAACCAATAAATCAATGCATCAACGAATTCTTGACAGGCTTGCGAATCCAAAGCTGAAACGACTCTTTGCGGCGCGATCCGATAGAGTGCCTGAAAGGCTCTTCCTCGAAGGGTTGGGGCAGATGCACTCGTTGAATCTTCCCGTTCGCATATTTCAAGTAAAACAGGTACTGCAAAGCCACCATTTTTGCATAGCCTGCCTAGTTGAGTGACCGCAGCTGCCACGACCAAAGAGTTACCGCAGTTCGCCAATTCGAGCAGACACTTCTCTGCGGCGGTACGGGTTGTTGTTTGATGTATAGTTTGCTCGGAGGCCAAGTATGAGCGTAGCGTCACGGCGATACTTCGCCCAAGAGATTCTTCTTGGGTACTAAGCCTTGACGAGTTAAGGCACAAGTCGTTTACGCGGGATCTCAAGATCGGAATTGCCTTTTCGACGTCTTTTCCGTATTCGGCCAAAAAAATCGATGCGTAGACTTGGTCTTGGATTAAATCCGAATCTAGTTTGGCGATCAGATTATTTAGTCTTTCCATATCAGGTTTACGACACATTGAAAACGCTCCCTTTATGGCCTGTTGAAAAAGTCCAGCACCCCACGTCATCTTGTGCACACGGCTCGGTCGACCGCTCAACATCGTGTGCAATCAAATAGTTTTTCAACCGGCTGTTAAGCCCGAAATCAAATTGAGAAGTTACTAATCGTCGGGGTAATTCTTTTTCGGAAAGTTCGGATCTTCAATTGGTTCATCGTTATCTTTTGTGCCTGGGACTAGGCAATGGGAGTTAGAGTCGTTCCAGCACGTTTGGGGATCCTCCCAACGACAATTAGTTGCGCATCCAGGACTCGGATCATCGAGGTTACCCTGAAGATCGCAGCACCAACATTCGTCTTTTGGCTCTTCGTCAGTGTCCGGCGGGTATTCCTGATCGTGACAAGTGACGCAGTATACTAAAACAGTTGCGACACACGTCACTCCAGCAACTACCGGATTGACACGACAAACTGTAGTGACCTGCGGCTTTTGAAGCAAGACCATGGGAGGAACAATAATTTTTTTGTTACACGGTCCATCGAACGCACCCTCGACACCAAACCAATTCCAAATGTTTACAAAATCCTTGCAACAAGTCAGTGCAGATTTTCCTTCTGGGCAATTAATTTCCCGTCCAAATCGTTCTTTTATGACCCAGCCTCGACGAAATTTACAGCATACTTTTCTCAAACCAGTTGGGTCGATTCCACCAGGTACAAAATATGCCTGATACAAATTTGGTCCATCAAGAAAACCTAAAGGATCAATTGACAGCCATCGCCCCTGTAATGGTGCATAGACTCTTGCACGGACGTACTGTTCACC
>JBGTDM010000031.1:0-2540 GCA_041748315.1 Pirellulaceae bacterium | reverse complement strand
GCTGACGTCGCGTGAAATTAGGCAATATCAGTTCTCGACATTTTTTGATTGAAAACAAGGATAAAGTGATATGACGAAGTCACATTTTGCTTCGCTGAAATTAAGCTCCATATTGATGGTAGCCGTTGTGTCGATGATTGGCTACGCGGGAGTTGCCTATGGACAAATAAATGTTTTTGTAGACTTCACCAATTTTGAAACGCGTTTGGATGAGGCCACAACATCGGCGGGGGTTGCAAATTTTGATGCTACGGAACGCGCGACGATTCAAACTAATATTCTAAACTCACTGGGAACCGTGTTCACGGGATACACGGTTAACTTCACGACGACGAATCCGGGTGGCACGTTTGAGACGCTAAACTTTGGATTGACGGGAGGAGGATTTGGGTTGGCGGATCGTATTGATTTTAGAAATCTGTTTGGCACCGATGTCGCCCGTGTGTTTACCGCAAATTTCGGAACGTTCCTATCAGCAGGCGACTCGCGCGCGGTTCAGATCACTAAATTGAGCAATTCACTTGCCGGCACTGCAGCTCATGAAGTTGGGCATAATGTCGGGCTGGAACATCGCGATCCCTATGGCATTGCCGGAATTGGAAGTGCCAACGCGAACGGCGGCCACGGAACGGGAGGATTGCAGAATACGCATTTGATGGCCACCGGAATCACTGGGTTGACAAGTGCACAGCGTGTCGTGCCCCGTTCGTTTTCTGACTTGAGTCATGTCAAACTTGAATTTGCCAATGGATTAGTGCCCAACCCAATTGCAACGATTCAAGAACAAGGGGGTCCGCATAGCACCGCTGCGACCGCCCAACATGTTTCGTTTACAGATTTGGCAATCGGTAATTCAGGCCACGACAAAGCGTTGGCGGTTGAAGGCACAATTTCGGCGAACGGCCAGCTCGATTTTTATTCGTTTGATTTGTTATTCAACGAGTTCGCGACATTTCAAATCATCAGCCAAGTCCTGTTCAGCAACGATATTGATTCTCTGATCACCTTGTTCGATTCGGACGGAACGACCATTTTGGTAAGTAATGATGATACGGTCCTTAGTTCCACGGCTGTCAACCAAGGGGGTTCAACGTATTCTCGGGATTCATCGATCTACAACTTTCAAGCGCCACGCGATGATACCTACTTTTTGCGCGTCGCAGCGGTTTCAAATAGTGATACTGGCTTTTATGAATTGTTGATTGCCTCGACATCACTAGCAGTGATCCCCGAACCGGGAGCTGCATTTATCGTGACCGCATTGATTGGGTTCAGCCTCCTGAAACGCCGCCGGGTAATTCGACGATAGTCGTACCGTGGTGTGCTTGCTCGGCGAATACCAAACTGACGATTCTCGATGACAACCGAACTTCATCCGGTCGTTTCGTGCGACGGTGGTGATTACTCACCAGCCAATGACTGAGAATCTTGCTTTTGATATGGCGCCATCAAGTCCTGCTAGCTGAGCGTTATTGATCTGGCGATGGTCGCATAACTCGCATACGATCCGCTGCCAACGTTGAGCAATGTTCACCTGTTGAATTCCAACGCGTATCAGCGCCAAAGAATTCGGACCAGCATAACGGCAGGCCACGCAAATAATAGTAGGAGCACCAGGACGACGATAAGCGCCAGCCGTTGTTTCCAGGCGGGCTTGTCCGACCAAGGGCGATGATCATTGTGGAGGATGTACCATCCGCACCGCGGACATTGAACGCTATCGTCGTAAATGTCATTGCCACATTTAGGGCAAGCAAACACGTCATCGAACTCATCATCGTTTTCGACGGCATCATCCAACTCATCATCGTAAAAATCGTAATCATGCATGATTATTAATGATTGTTAAATGGCAAGAAAAGTTCTGACCCGTATACGACCAGAGTCCTGGGCATCAAGGAGGATGTCATGAATTCCATGAAAAACGCTGTTGTTGTTGTGTTGCTGCTGGGAGTTGCCTATGGGGCATTTCAAGTCATCAATGCGCCGGACCCCGAACTTAATCTCGATGCCAGGACGTTGGCAACTCTAGAGCAGGGGATCGAACTCGAAATTCCGGAACTTGACTTGCTTGGCACATCAAAGAATGAAGCAATGGCCAATGAAAACTCAGCCCCTCCGCTCGGTGAACGGCTTCAACACGCCCCGTCGCGCGAATTTGAACTACCGCCGACAGCGCCACGATTAGATCAAGGTGCCGATAATTTTTCAATGGCGCCAAGCTCACAGTTAGCGAACGACAGCGCAAACTCCCTTCCCAGGACGACACCACCACAACTAAATCCGCCTCCCGTGGATTCACGGAGTCCGCTGATTGCCCCCGGTTTGCAGCCGATTCAACCGTTGGACGATAAGCCCAATTTGCAACTTGATTCAGCGCCAAAGGTTGCAGACCGATCTCAGTTCGATCCGCAGCCTCAGACTGACCTGGTCAAGATTTCCCCGAAGCAGCCGATCAGCGGATATCAATCAAATCCTTATGTTTCCGGTGACTCCAGCCTCGAGCGAAGTAAGTTGAATGGAGATCGAGATATTGCGTC
>JBGTDM010000030.1:0-17535 GCA_041748315.1 Pirellulaceae bacterium | reverse complement strand
CGTCTCACTGGGACTGAGACACTGCCCAGACACCTACGGGTGGCTGCAGTCGAGAATCTTCCGCAATGGACGAAAGTCTGACGGAGCGACGCCGCGTGCGGGATGAAGGCCTTCGGGTTGTAAACCGCTGTCAGAGGGGAGCAAATTTTGAGCGATCCTCAGAGGAAGCACAGGCTAAGTTCGTGCCAGCAGCCGCGGTAATACGAACTGTGCAAACGTTATTCGGAATCACTGGGCTTAAAGGGTGCGTAGGCGGCGATGTAGGTCAGATGTGAAATCCCACGGCTCAACCGTGGAACTGCGTTTGAAACCACATCGCTTGAGGGAGACAGAGGTGAGCGGAACTGATGGTGGAGCGGTGAAATGCGTTGATATCATCAGGAACACCGGTGGCGAAAGCGGCTCACTGGGTCTTTTCTGACGCTGAGGCACGAAAGCTAGGGGAGCGAACGGGATTAGATACCCCGGTAGTCCTAGCTGTAAACGATCAGCACTAGTCCGTGGGGACTCCCACATCCTCTCGGACGTAGCGAAAGTGTTAAGTGCTGCGCCTGGGGAGTATGGTCGCAAGGCTGAAACTCAAAGGAATTGACGGGGGCTCACACAAGCGGTGGAGGATGTGGCTTAATTCGAGGCTACGCGAAGAACCTTACCCAGGCTTGAACTGTTTAGGAACCCTCCCGAAAAGGAGGGGTGCCTTTCGGGGAACCTTTGCAGAGGTGCTGCATGGCTGTCGTCAGCTCGTGTCGTGAGATGTCGGGTTAAGTCCCTTAACGAGCGAAACCCTTATCTCCAGTTGCCAGCGCGTAATGGCGGGGACTCTGGAGAGACTGCCGGTGTTAAACCGGAGGAAGGTGGGGATGACGTCAAGTCCTCATGGCCTTTATGTCTGGGGCTGCACACGTCCTACAATGCAGTGAACAAAGCGACGCAAAACCGCGAGGTCAAGCAAATCGCAAAAAACACTGCCTAGTTCGGATTGCAGGCTGAAATTCGCCTGCATGAAGCTGGAATCGCTAGTAATCGCGGGTCAGCATACCGCGGTGAATGTGTTCCTGAGCCTTGTACACACCGCCCGTCAAGCCACGAAAGTTGGGGGGGCCCGAAGTCGCAATGCTAACCGTAAGGAGGCTAGCGCCGAAGGTCAACTCGATGATTGGGACTAAGTCGTAACAAGGTAGCCGTAGGGGAACCTGCGGCTGGATCACCTCCTTTCTAAGGATATGAAAATCGTTTCAGTAACCATCTGAAACAACTATCCGTGGGATGGCCTTGTACGCCAATCAGCAATAGTCGATTGGAAAACGGTAAGAGATCACTACTATTTTGATAACCAGGACCCGCTGCAATGTTTAGCCAAACTTGCAGCGGGTTTTTTTGCGCGCGCTTTCCGAAATAAAGATTTCTCGGCCACGATCCCGCCCGCCAGTCTACAAAATCCTTCAAGATGACTCAATTCGTTGGGCTCAAAGATGGTCAATTTAAATCGTGTGAAACATGGCTGAATCGGTTGAACGGTTCAATCTCCGACGAATGACAGTGATCAAACAGCGCGTCGCCGGAATCTCATCAGGGCATGTACTGATCAGCATCGGTTAGACCTGACCCAAGCAACGAGTCGCACCGGCAACCAATTGCCGAGACGCCGATGCCGTTGAGTAAACGATCTAACGATCTAACGATCTCTCCTTGCGATCGCATGACCGCTTCCGCAGCTATCGGTTGATCAGGTGGATGGCATTTACGGGGATGTTGACTTCAATTTGTTGGCCAACCTGTAACGCCAGAGATCTGGCCAGTTGTCGCGTGAGAATCGCGACCAACGGAAAACCGCAATTCATTTCGATGCGCAGCGTTGACTCGAAAAGCTGAATGCGGGTGATGGTCGCGGGAATCCGATTAGGGTCCATGGCGACGGCTGCGGGTGAAGCAGGCCCCACTATCTCAACGTCCGCGCCACGAATGCATACGTAAACATTATTCACTGATGATTGAAGTTTCGCCACGGTCAGGCTCACATTGCCCACAGAAACAACCGACGTTTCGCCGATTCGATTGGATTGGTGATGCGTTGGTGATTGAGCTGGAAAATGAGTCGATTCAACACGTCCCGGCAACGTCGTTTCGACACCAACCATACCGGCAACCACTGGGGTTTTCGGTCGGTTGAAGACTTCGGAAATAGATCCGGTTTGCAGTATTTCTCCGTCGTTCATCAGGGCAACGTGATCGGCCAGACTCAACGCTTCATGTCGATCGTGAGTCACCAGGATGACAGGAATCTGATCTTCTTCCAGAAGGCCTCTTAGTTCCATTCGAGTCGCCTCGCGTTGAACGGCATCCAGTGCCGACAGGGGCTCGTCCAGCAATAGCAATTGTGGACGACAAGCCACGCTTCGAGCCAAAGCGATCCGCTGTTGCTGTCCGCCAGACAGTTGAAGTGGGTAGCGCCCTGAAAATTTGGACATGCCAAAACGGTTCAATAATTCCGTAACGCGCCTCCGTCGTTCCTCCGCCGGGACCCGTCGAATTCCATACTCAATATTCTGTGCAACGGTCAGGTGTGGAAAGAGCGCATACTCCTGAAACATGAAGCCGATTTTCCGATGAACCGGCGACAAAGACTTGCGCTGTTGGCTATCGAGCCACGTTTGATCTCCAAAGCGAATCGTTCCTCGTGCATTGCGTTCTAACCCCGCCAATACTCGCAATAGTGTTGTCTTCCCGCAGCCGGAAGGCCCGAGAAACGCAGTCACCGAGAATCCATCCACAGGATGTTCAAGCTCAACTTGAGTTACAGCACCTTGCGGATATTCAAACCTGAATTTGGCAATCAAGTTGTTCAAAATGGTGCTCCCCGACGTCCAAGGAGGTGAGTTAGACAGAGCACGCTAAAGGCAAAGATTACCAGCCAAAATGCGGTTTGCCCTGCCGTGTCATAATTGAGTGCCTGAACATCGTCGTAAATCGCGACCGACAGTGTCCGTGTGACGCCCGGGATGTTCCCTCCCACCATTAACACAACCCCAAACTCACCGACGCAATGTGCGAACGTCAGGATCAGGCCGGTCAGCACGCCTGGCCAGGCCAAGGGGAGGGCAACGCGGAAAAAGGTTTCCACACAACCGGCTCCGAGGCACGATGACGCTTCGATCAGCCGGCGGTCGATACTCGCAAACGCTGCCGTAAATGGCCGCACGGCAAATGGTAAATTGAAAATCACCGACGCCAACAAGATGCCCTCAAAGGTGAATGGCAATCGGCTACCCGTCAGCCACTCGTAGGTTTGTCCCAGCGGAGCGTGGGGACTCAATACCATGAGAAGATAGAATCCGAGCACGGTTGGCGGCAATACCAAGGGCAGGGAAACAACTGAATTAACCACAAACCCCAACCGCCATCGCGTCGTTGCTAACCACCAGGCCAACGGCAGGCCAGTAATTAGCAAAATCACAGTCGTCAATGTCGCTAATTTCAAGGTCAGCCACACGGCTACGAAGTCCATGCGCTAATCCTTTCCAATAAAAAAACCGTAGCGGGAGAGAATGAGCTTTCCTTGAGGACCGGCGACGAACCCTCGGAATAGTTCCGTAGCTTCACGGTCGTGCACATGATTCAGGATGACGCACGATTGTTTCAGGGCAGGGTACGACTCCATTGGGATCACCCAGTATTCGCCTGCTTTTTCCAGCTGCGGAGTAAGTGCCAACGACAGGGCAATGATCCCGATATCGGCCGCGCCACTTTCGACGAACTGAGCCGTTTGAGCGACATTATCACCTAGCACCAGGAACTCCTGAACGGAATTGTAGAGGCCCAGATTTTTTAAAGCAGCTTCAGCGGCGCGCCCGTAGGGTGCGTGCTGCGGGTTCGCGATGGCAATCTTTCGCACGGACGGATTCAGCATTGCCTGAATTCCATGTTGCTGCACGTCGAGTGACGAATCTCGTAACGTCCAGACGACGATTTGGCCGATGGCGTACAGGAATTCGCTCTTTTGATCGGCGACCCCCTGCTCGATCAGCATCTCGACATACGCTCGGTCGGCAGAGAAAAAGATGTCGAAAGGTGCTCCTTGAGAGAGTTGCGCGTAGAAATTTCCAGATGAGCCGTAGGTCGGCTGCACCCGAATGCCTGGATGTTGTGACTCAAACTCGTCAATCACTTGATCGAGTGCAAATTTCAAATTTGCCGCCGCCGCCACGGTGACAATTCGTTGGCGTTGCGTATTCTCGTTAACAGCACCGCATCCAAGGAAGCTCAACCCCAAACTGCAAATCGCTAAACCGAGCAATCGCTGGGAGGCCGCTGCACTTCGGACGCGAGTAGCGGTCAATGCAAACTGGAAAACGACACAGGACATCGCAAGGCTATTCCTGCTCGGGTTTATGGGGTTGGAACAGCGTGGTTTGATGGTGTCGCAGTGCGGCATGCAGGTCTCGGCATTCTTCGTAAATCTGTTCCTGACTCCGATACGCTGGTTCAGGACTTGGCTGCAATCGCATGTAGCTACCGTCGGATTGGAGTTCGTGGGCATTGATATTGTCTTTGAAATAGCAGGATAGTGACTTCAGAATCCGATCTCGACAGCGCTTGTGATCAATTGGAATCAATAGTTCGATTCGACGATCAAGGTTGCGTCCCATCCAGTCAGCACTGGAAATAAAAGCGCGATGGTGGCCATCGTGCAGAAAGTAAAAAATGCGGGCGTGTTCCAAAAAACGATCGATAATGCTGACCACTCGAATACGATCACTCAGTCCTGGAACGCCGGGGCGCAAACAACAGATACCACGAACGTTGAGATTAACGGTAACACCAGCTTGCGAAGCACGATACAGCAAGTCAATAATTTTCTGATCGGATAAGGAGTTGACCTTTGCCTCGATTTTTGCGTGTTTGCCTTTCGCCGCATTTTCGATTTCAAATTCGATTAACTCTTCAAACCTCGCTCGTAAATCGACAGGTGCAAACGCGAGTTTCGCCGTTGGCTGCGGAACCGACAATCCAGTGACCGCATTGAAGATATTGACCGCTTCGTCGCCCAATTGTTCTTCACAAGTAAAATAGCTGATATCACTGTAAAGTCGCGCGGTCGATTCGTTGTAATTTCCTGTGGCGAAATGCAAATAGCGGCGAATTCCCTGGGGCTCTCGCCGCACGACGATGCAAAGTTTCGCATGTGTTTTCAGACCGCGTACGCCATAGATTACATCGACCCCGGCCCGCTCAAGCTGCTTGGCCCACATAATATTCCGCTCTTCGTCGAATCGCGCTTTGAGTTCGACAATGACGCAAACACTCTTTCCTTGTTCGGCAGCGTCAGCAAGCGCCTTGACGATTGCACTGTCATTGCTCGTTCGATACAAAATCTGCTTGATGGCAATCACATGCGGGTCGCGCGCGGCATCCTGCACGAAATTGACGACGGGATCGTACGACTCAAACGGGTGGAGCAATACACGATCTTCTTCTGCGATAATCTCAAAGATATCTGCAGTAATTGGAAAGTCCGGTGACTGAAGCGCGGGCCAGTCGGGAACCCGTAGCTGATCGTACCCCGGTGTCAACGCAATCGACATAAAATCACTCAGAACAAGCGGCCCCTGACAACGATACACTTCGCGCGACGAAACGTTTAGCTGCTGTACAAGGAATTGTTCACAGTCGCGGGAAGCCGTTTGCGCGATCTCCAGTCGGACGCATTCGCTCGTCTTGCGGTCGACCAACAATTTGGTCATTCCTAACAACAGATCTCCAGCACCATCTTCGTCGAACGACATGTCCGCATTGCGAGTGACGCGAAAAGGCACACACTCCAAAATCACCTGCCCAGGGAAATAGTGTTGGACAAACCGCTCGATAATCGATTCAACGGTAATGAACTGGTAGGCAGTCGGGTGCGGTATGCTGACGAAGCGTTTGATACTTTTCGGAATCGGTAATATCGCAAATCGACATGGCGTCATAGCATGATCTTCGTCATCAACGGTTGGATCGGCGGCATTGTCGATCCGCCGTTCCGTTGGTTGCAACTCCAGTTTGCGGTCTCGCTCGATCCGCACACACAGGCAAAGTGAAGAGCCGACAAACAGTGGGAAGGCCTTGTTGACTTCGAGGGATTCGATCATGAACGGAGAAATCACCGCTGAGAGTTCTTCTTCGAATCGTCGTTTCACAAAGCTCAAATAGTCGGCCTCAATATCATCGATGGTCAGCCGCCGAATATCTTGCGCGAACAGCGCCGGTTCGATTTCATTAAGCAAACTTTCATACTGCTGTTCATACAGTTGGCGAACTTCGTGTTCAATCTCGATTAACTGTTCATCGGCGGTCAGTCCGGTGACATCTCGCTTGCCCGGTGAAACTTCGTGCAGCATTTTCAGGCCACCCACTCGAACCTTGAAAAACTCATCCAGGTTCGAGGCGGTGATGGCGATGAATTTCAGACGATCCAAAATCGGAGTGCTCGCGCGGCACGACTCAAGCAATACACGTTGGTTAAATTTTAGCCAACTAAGTTCGCGATTAATGTAGTCTGATCGCGTGGGAATGGCTTCGACTTTATTCATGATCGTTTACAAGGATGATGGTCAATCGGACCAAGATACCAATTGAATGGACAGGATTGCACTACCGTACCTTTTTCACAAGCTGGATGCTGTGCCCGAATACTTCTCGGAAGAGTTGCGATTGTTGCCGTAGTTCGAGTTCCTCCATCGTCAAGTCTGGGGTTCCCATCACCTGGATCGCGACATGTTTCCCGCGCACGGCGCACCTGATCTCTCGGACGCGTTGATGCCGCGTTGCGTCCAGGGCCTTCGCAACCCTTAACATCGCGGCCAATTTCGAAATGGTGACTCGATCACGCCTGCGCAGGCGTGCATATGCTTCGTGGGATGCCATCGGGAAGGCTCGACGGTGATAACGCGCGACTTGGGCGACCACATCGATATCCGTTGAGCCCAATCCGAAAAAGTCTGCGTATCGAATAACATATTGCGTATGTTTGTGGAATCCACGATAACCGATGAAAAGGCCGACCTCATGCAACAACGCCGCCAGGTGCAAAAGCAGTTCGAAACGAGGTTCAACGGCATGAAATGTTTGTAGTTGTTTAAACAGGCTGGTGGCCAGAAAGGCCACGTGGCGAGCGTGGGTCTCGTCGATATGGAACTTTCTTCCTAAATTAAATGCCGATTGCAGGATTTGCACCTCGACCGCATGCGACCATTTGGAACCGAACGCCATTTCCTTAATCAATCCGTCTCGCATATTTGCATTGGCCACTAACACGTGTTGAACATTAAGACCTTTGGCAATTAATAAATTCGCCAACAGGGCAGGGCCAAACGATTCTGCTTCGGGAACACTGAGAGAAAAGTTGCGGACCAAATGATCCGGCGTATCATTGACGATGGAGTCGGTGAACTTTGACAACGCATCGACCCTGACGGAAACAAGTTCTTCGCGCGGGTCGTTTCCGGTCAATTTCTTGGCAGCGAGGCGCATTTCTCCACCCATGACTAACAGATTGATGGGGTGGTCGAGATTGACGACGGAACGGATTTCCGTCACGGTCTGTTCGATTTGTGTCTCCATCAAGTTCCGAACGTCGGCCAATGGGAGGCTGTAAGATTCGATTGTCTTGTGCAAACGCAGCGAACCCAAGCGGTAGGTTCGGGAAAACGAGACACGCCCATTACGGAGCACCAGCAACTCCGTGCTCCCGCCGCCGATTTCGCAAATCACGGTTTGCTGGTCATTGACCGCCGCATTCGACTCCAGGAATGGCAGCGCCCCCAGGTAGGTCACACGATGAAGCTCTGCTTCATCGAACGGAATAATATCAAATCCGGTCGCGATGAAAACGCGATCCTGAAACGTTTGCCGGTTTCGTGCCTCACGAACGGCACTGGTCGCTACGACTCGCACTCGGTCCAAAGGGAGCTTGTACTCGTGTTGCAATTTATGTCGATAGATTTTAAGCACATCGACGCAATCTTCGATCGTTTTGCTTCTAATCCGTCCTTCCAAAAACGAATCACGACCAAGGCTCACGGCTTGTGCAAGATTTTCTAATGCTTTCACCTTGCCTTCCCCTTGAACCTCGGCAATCATCATACGCACGGATGTTGCGCCAATATCAATCACCGCAAACAGGTCGGGCGCTTCTGCAATCGTCTCAAGGGATTGAGGTTCTGCGTTCATAGGACTTCACAAAGACCAGGTTGATGCTTCACGACGAATGATTTAAAATGGGGAATTCGCCTCGGCTCATTAGCGGCAATCCACTGGAGAAACGAGATCATATTGAGAAAGGTGAATTCCAAAGCTTGAAGGAGGCCATGCACTTCCAAAAGCAGGAGTGCAGTGATGGGTTAATAAGTTGAATCAAACCTCGACAGATCTCGCGGCAAGTACAATTGAAAACACGCCAGTTGCCTGCGACGACCGCAAGTCCATTTATTCTATCAAGATGAACGGGTTGTCGAAGCGTTAATTCGCGATGCTGCCCAAGCGGCGGCTCCATAGACGGTTGCTTCATCACCCAATTCGGCGACTTTGATTGTGAAGACATCTTCAAACGCCGGGAGCACTCGCTTGCGGACGGTTTTTTCAATGCGTTCGCATAATATTTCCGGCATGGCTTCCACAAGCCCTCCTCCCAAAACCACCACATCAGGTGCCAGGAGATGGATTAACGTCACCACCGCCATGCCAATATGATCCGCAGCATGTTCCACGATGGCTCGAATCGATTTTTCGTTGACCGCCGCCTCGGCAATAGCTCCGCTGCGAATATTGCGAATATCGGTGCCCGACGATTCCAACAGGGAAGGGGCCTGGCCGCGGAAGGCCGCTTGTGCCGCGGCAGCAGCAATCACCAGTCGACTTGCCATTGCCTCTAACGATCCGGGGTTATTGCAACCATCCAAGGGTCCTGTGGGTACCATGGGGATGTGGCCGATCTCCATGCACGTACAATTCGCACCGTGGAAGATTTTTCCTTCATAAACGCAACCCCCGCCAATTCCTGTTCCAGGGAATATTCCGACTACGCATCGAGCGTTCTTACCAGCCCCAAATTTGTACTCGCCAAACACACCGGCATCGACGTCATTGGCGACGACAACACGACAGTTGAACTCGTTTTCGAGATACTCCTGGACGGGAACGTTCTTCCACCCCAAATTGGGAGCTTCTTTGAGAACTCCCGTGTTCAGGTCGAGCGGGCCGGGGCAGCCGATCCCGATCCCGCCGATTCGCTGGGGATCGACCTCCGCATTTTGAATGGCATCTTGGATCGTCCGAGCAATTCGGCTCAACCCTTCCGTGATTCCTTCATTGCCCCGTGACTTCCGTTTGGCGCGTCCCAACTTCTTGAATTCCCGGTCGAAGACAGTTGCCAGCATCTTGGTCCCACCCAGGTCAAATCCGACCCAATACGGGGGGGGGAGGGAATCCGGATTCGGGCAGATTCCAAGTGTTTCGTCTGTCATGTTGCAACCTAACTTTCTTGTCCCGAAAACCCGGCCTGGTACAGGGATAGTTTAAAGGCTTATTCTCGAACGCCAATCCCACTATAACTAGAAACGCGGCACCGTTGAGTTTAGCGGATTGTCGGCACGCGCGCTGAGCGATATAGTAGGAAATAATCATGTTTTGTCCCGCTGGAGTCGATGTCCGCGATAGTCGTCAATCTCAAACAAGCCGAGGATCTTCGAGACGTGGTCTGCCGCGCGGTTGAGGCCGTCGCGGCGGGTCAATTGATCGCGTTTCCCACCGAAACGGTCTACGGCGTCGCGGCTAGCGCGCTGAGGCCCGATGCCGTCGAGCGGCTCCTTGAGGCGAAAGGGCGCGAATCCAAAAAGCCATTCGCACTTGCCGTCAAGGGCGTCGACGATGCCTTGGACTACGTGCCTGGCATGAGCCAGCTTGCACGCCGCTTGGCGCGTCGCTGTTGGCCCGGCCCTGTCACCTTGGTATTGGATGTTGATCATCCGGACAGCGTCATTTATCGATTGCCAACATCGGTTCGCGAAATAATTGTTCCCAATGGAGCCGTGGGCCTCCGTGTCCCAGCTCATAGCGTGGCCCTGCAGATCATGCGGCTCTCCGCTGGGCCGTTAGTGCTGACGAGTGCGAATTTGAGTGGCGGCAATGATGCCACCTGTGGGGCACAGGTCCTCGATCAGCTGGGGGACAAAATCGATTTGATTATCGATGATGGTAGCAGTCGATTTGGCCAACCATCGACCGTGATCAAAGTGACTGGAAATCAGGTCCAATTCCTCCGTGAAGGAGTGGTCAACCAAGCCACAATTAGACAAATGAGTATCTTTCAAGCATTGATGGTATGTACGGGAAACACCTGCCGTAGTCCAATGGCGGAAATGTTGCTCAAACACCATCTGGCAGCGAAGCTTGGCTGTACGATTGATCAATTGCCGGAACATCAGATCCAAATAAGCTCCGCCGGAATTGCAGCGATGCCGGGGGGGCGCCCATCGCCTCAATCGGTCGAAGTTCTCGTCGAAAAAGGACTCGATTTAACTTCGCACAGTAGTCAGCCTGTCTCGGAGCACCTGATTCGAAATGCCGATCTGATTTTAACGATGACTAACGGGCATCGAAATGCGCTGTTGCAACAATGGCCGGAACTCCATGGCAGGGCCTTCGTTTTGCGAAGTGATAAAGGAGACGTCAGCGATCCAATCGGACATAGTAGCGAGGTCTATCGGCAATGCGCAGAACAAATTGAGCAAAACTTGGAGCCCTGGGTCAACACAATTCTCGAACAGGCCAAGGAGATTTAATCATGAAAGTAGCAATCGGTTGCGACCATCGAGGCGTGGAAGTCAAATCCTGGGTTGCACAGACACTGGAAAGCTTCGACCTTTCTACGATCGATTGCGGCACAAGCTCGACGGAGAGTTGCGATTACCCGGATATCGCTGCCGCCGTCGCGCATCGGGTCGCAGATCAACAGGCCGATCTCGGAGTACTCATCTGTGGTACGGGTGTCGGCATGTCGATTGCAGCAAATAAAATCGTGGGGATTCGAGCCGCATTGTGCGGTGATCCACAGGTTTCCCGGTTAGCACGACAGCATAATGACGCCAATATTTTGTGTATGGCGGCCAATGCAGCAAACCAGGAGGCCGTCACCTCGATGGTCACTGCGTTCTTCCAAACGGAATTTGAAGGTGGACGCCACGCGTTGCGAGTCGCCAAAATTAACGAACTGGATCGCACGCGACCGTGAAACATGGCTAATCGGCGGTTGGGAATCGATATCTCGACCACTTGCGGAAATCCCACAAGGACCTTCCGCGCAGGCCCGTTTAACGTTATGCTTTTGCCGAGCCCACTTGGCGACGTCCGTTGCCTGGTGCGAGTGTTACGCCCAATTGAATCGGATCACCAATGAATTCAATCACTGCCTACCGCCGAGTTATCTTGAAATTGTCAGGCGAGAGCTTCTCCCCCTCCGGAGAACGCGGGATCGCGATGGATGAAGTGTCGATGATTTCTCGCGAAATCGTCAGTGGCAAAGAACTCGGCTGCGAAATTGGGGTCGTGATCGGAGGGGGCAATATCCTGCGCGGCAGCCAGTTCAAAGCGGCAAATTCATCAATTACCGAAGCAACTGCCCATTACATGGGGATGCTCGCCACCGTGATCAATGGGCTCGCGTTGCAGGATGCACTGGAAGCAACGGGGTGCGAAACACGATTGATGAGTTCCATCAAAATGGATGGCGTCTGTGAACCGTATATTCGCCGTCGAGCGGATCAACACTTGCGAAAGGGGAGGGTGATCATTTTGGCAGCCGGAACCGGCGGACCGTTTGTCACAACGGATACCGCGGCAGCACTACGATCCCTGGAACTCGGTGCGGATATTCTTATGAAAGCGACTCGCGTCGACGGGGTTTATAGTGACGATCCGGAAAAAAACCCGCACGCTATTTTGTACAGTGAGCTTGACTATCAAACCGTCATTAAGAAAAATCTTCGAGTTATGGATTCAACCGCCATTGCCCATTGCATGGAACGCGATATGCCTGTGATGGTTTTCAACTTCCAAAAGTCCGGGAACATTGTAAAGGCAATCTCGGGTCAGAAAGTAGGCACCGTCATTGGCAGCAACCGTGAGACAATCACGGCTTGATAACACTTGATATCACACCTCATTTGCGAAGGTAATACAATGACATTAGACGATATTTTACTGGATACCGAAGATCGCATGGAAAAGGCGATTGAAGTTCTCAAAAAGAACTTGGCCGGCATTCGCACCGGTCGAGCCAACCCTGGTCTCGTCGACTCGGTTCGCGTCGATGTATATGGGTCGCCAACCCCAATCAAACAAATCGCCAGTGTCGGGGCGCCGGAACCGACTCAAATCGTCATTCGTCCCTATGATGCTTCCACCATCAAGGATATCGAAAAGGCGATTGTCGCCAGTGATCTGGGGTTTAACCCACAGAATGATGGTCGCGTGGTTCGTATTAACATCCCACCATTGTCTACCGACGTAAGAAAAAAATTGGTTACCAGAATCAAGGACCTGACCGAAGATACCAAAGTCGCGATTCGCAACGTTCGACGAGATGGCAACAAAGCCGCGGATCAGGCCTGTAAGGATAAGCTGATATCTGAAGATCAGCGCGATGACCTGAAAAATCAAATTCAGGAATTCACCAAGAACTACGAAGAAAAGGGGAGCGAGATGGCCAGCGCTCGTGAAACCGAGGTCATGGAAGATTAGCCCTGAAATCCTCGGGTAGCGACTCAACGGTTGGCGCGCACGCCTCCCTGATATCTTGAGTTTCCAGGCGCTTTTCTCGTCATCCGCTCGGCACCGGAGTCCGCTGTTCTCGCTGCGCCCAGTGTCATTCAAGAGGATGAATTGGCGATGGCAGGTTAATGATTCGCACCTTGTCAGCGAACATTCCACTCACTCAATTGGGTTTTCGCTTTCTCGGCGCCATTCTCAGCGGCTTTTTTCAGCCATTGAATCGCGATATTTCGGTCCTGCTGGTACCCTTCGCCGTTGGCGACCATCATACCAATGTGGTACTGGGCAAACGCATTTTCCTGTTTCGATGCACGCAGAAACCAATTCATGGCTTCCTTATAATCTTGGGCGACTCCATCGCCGTTTCGATACATAACCCCGATCGCCGCAATGGCCGCCGCGTGCTCCTGTTCAGCCGCCAATTGATACCACTTCATCGCTTCCCTGAAGTCGGTTTCAACCCCCTTCGCATAGTCAAACAGAAAGCCGACCGAGAATTGACCCCCTGCATTTCCTTGCTCCGCAGCCACGATGTACCATGACATCGCTTGTTCATAATCCTGCTCGACACCAAGTCCGTAGAAGTAGAGTTCACCAAGTTCTACACATGCATCGACGTGGTTAGTATCCGCGGCGGTACGATACCAGCGGCTTGCTTCACGACCGTCTTGCGTCACTCCCAGTCCGTAATGGTAAAGGTAGCCGATTTTGTAATGGGCGTCGAAGTCATCCAACTCCGCTGCTCGACGGTACCAGGTCAACGCTTCTGCATAGTTTTGTTCAACCCCTTCGCCATTTTGGTAGAGTACGCCGATGGCGGTCATTGCAACGGCGAAATTTTGTTCCGCAGCCAACAGGTACCATTCCATCGCCTGGCTAAAGTCCGTATCGACGCCTTTGCCGTAATCAAAGAGGTGGCCGATGGAGTATTGCGCGCTGGCGTTGCCACTTTGTGCCGCTCGACTATACCACAACTTTGCTTGACTATAGCTCTGCTCGACATCGATTCCGTAGTAATGCAATTGCCCGATTTCGTACTTGGCTTGTTCGTAATCCTGATCGGCCGCCTGGAGATACCAGCGTTTCGCCTCGGCACCGTCCTGCTCAACGCCAAGTCCATCGTGGTACATCAGACCAACCATATATTGGCCGTCAGCATCTCCCTGTTCAGCCGCCAGCGTATATTGTTGCATTGCCATCGTGTAATCCTGATCCACTTCCCTTCCATAAAAATATTTCTCACCCAGATAGAATTGAGCATCCACTGAACCCAAGCGGGTATTGTGCAGTAAATCCTCCAAACTGGTTTCTGCGTCAACTTCAATTGTCAAATCCCCGAGTGTCCAATTGGTGCTGGTTCCCCGCAACACAGGAAGCTGTCCATCGGCGCTCAGGTGATTATCGAAGACGTACTGATTGGTGTTCTTCCGCACAAAGTAAACCAAGCCGTCCAGATCAAGTTGACCATTGGAGTAGTACCGTCGATCGCCGCGTCCCGAAATGTATTCGATCACAAAGTTCGTGAATACACTGTGCCCGAGTTCGTTATGTTCCCAACTGAATTGAGAACTACTGCAACTGAACAGTACCGACAACCCGCCCGGAATTTTCATTTCGTTTTCGTGGACCGAACCGAGATTCAGCCGTCGCGCCGTTTTAGCATTTGCATCGCCGATAACCGCATCGTTTCGGCAAGCATCGATCAGCAGCAATTTTCGCGATGCCTCACAACGATCGAGAATTTCAACCAGAGCGCTGATGGGCAACAGGGACGATTTGTCCAGCAGGTCAGCATCTTCAGGACAGAAAAAGGTTTCCGGTACAGCGTTTTCGTCCGTGGTGTCGTCGAGAAATTGCACGCCATGTCCCGACAAACTGACAAAGAGCGTATCCCCTTTAATGCAACTATTGGCCACGCTTTGCACGGCGGTCAGGATCTTTTGCGGATTCGTAGGGCGCAATCGTGGAGACGGGGCATCGGCCGTGATTAACGTCGTTTGAAAACCGATTTTGTCGAGTGTTTTTCCAAGTACAGAGGCGTCATCTTTCGCAAACTGCAACCGATCAAACTTTGCCGGGTCGTAGTCGCCAACCCCCACCAATACCGCGTACTTGTCTTGTCCGGCCAAGCTTTGCGAAAGGGCGAGCCAGCCCGATACACAAAGGCTCAAGACCAACAATGTTTTGGTAAAATTGTGCTTCATTTCCGTACCAAACTGCCCGTTAACCGAGAACCGAACTCAACCACATACGCACTTAAACGAAATTCGACGGTAAATCTTCCAAAAGTAACTGGATCGATCAAAATCGGCGTTTCAATTGGTTTCAGCTATGATTATAGGCGAAATCGGGCGCTCCGCCGATCAACAATATTCCCGTTTTTTGGCGCAAATTCTACCCGCTGCGGTAACAATCAAACAGAATAACTGGAAACGAGAAGACTTGAGCCAACATGAATCCAGGCGTGCAACCTGATTTGACGACATCTGCTCGCTATCAAACTCTCTGGCATAACGAAGTGCTGAAGCATTTGAACTGGCTGCGCAGTGTCATTCGCGCCCGCCTGGGCGATCAGTTCGCGGTCGAGGATGTTTTGAATGATGTCGTCGTCGACGCGCTCGCTGTGGAGAATCCACGGGAAAAGATCCAGTTTGTAGCTCCCTGGCTATATCGGTTGGCCATTCACAAAACGCTACTTTTTCGTCGCAAATGCGGGAGGCGAAACCGAGCCTATGAGGCTAAGGCATGGTTGGCCCAGGCACAGTATTCGTCAGTGCATTTCATTGCTCCACTGGAAGGGATGCTAGAAGCCGAGCGACACCAAGCGGTACGAGATGCCATGCAGCGAATCAATGGAAAGGATTCCGAAATCCTGTCCTTGAAGTATGTTCATGATTGGGACTACCAAACAATCAGCGAAAATCTCGGGATCGATTATTGGAAGGTCGTGCACCGTCTGCGGCGCGCTCGAAACCGCTTGCGCACCGAATTGCTCAAAAACGTCAACTTTAGGTCATCGACATGAAACGAATGCCGGAACTCAATCAATCGCACCTGCAATTATGGCTGGAGATGCTGGCCGACGGTGAACTTGATGTCACGCAGAGCGAAGGGCTATTTAACTACTTGGACCGAGCGGAATCCCGGAATTCTGATCCGGGAGAGGAATCGGGTGGATCATGGAGGCAGCTCGCCCTCACGCTGCTTCATGAGAAGACGATTCGTCGGGAAATGACGAGGGGCACGCGCGCATCCGATGAAATGCCAACTGGCTTGACTGCGGAATCCTCAAGTCACAATTGGACGATAGCGGGTTCGCTGTTGCAGGCAGTCGTACCGTCCAAGCCAAATGGACCCGCGAAACTAAGTGGAACTGGAAAGTCGA
The DNA here is from genome assembly GCA_041748315.1 of Pirellulaceae bacterium. Taxonomy (GTDB): domain Bacteria; phylum Planctomycetota; class Planctomycetia; order Pirellulales; family Pirellulaceae; genus CALMEE01. The sequence continues at coordinate 1,343 of JBGTDM010000030.1, read as the reverse complement.
ACTATTGGCGATTGGCGATGGCTGCGGCGTTCGCATTTGTGCTCGGCCTTTGGACCCATAGTGTCTTGGACACAAACCGCCAAAATCTGGCGATGCCGAACGAAGAACCCAGTGGGCGGACCATTCATCAACGGGAAATCACCGGAGTCACAGAATTTTCATATGACGGCGCAATGACATATCAACCGTACCATGATGTTGGATTTCGCTCAGCCGCAAGGTCGATGACGCTTTACGAAATTGAAGATACGCCGACGCGAGCAAGCTTTTACATGAATTGCAAGTTGCCCGACGTATTGCTCCAGGCGCTCGTTTTATCCGGATACTCTGTGAAAATCGAAGAGGACGCCCTGGATCTGGAAGCGGAAGACGGTGAACAGATCCAGATCCCTGTTGCCGTATTACACATCGAAAAATACGCGAGCATGAGGTTTTGACGACCGGAGTCGGCGGAGATTGACAGATCGTTCGTAAGTTTTGATCACCTTCGATACGGACAGCTCGACAGGCGTGAGTCACTCGGTACTTTAGCTTGTTCAAGTTTGGACCGGAGACTCGGCAGTTCGCCGAAGCCCCTTAAATTGGAAAATCTGTTGTACTTAATCACGGTTAATTTTGAAAATGGAGAATGACTAATGAGACAATTAATCTTCAGATCGACAACCACTTTGGTTTGCATGGTGGCGATCATCACCAATGTTTGCGGCCAGGAGAAGGAAGCGACGCAAAAAGCACAAGAAGAGTTGTTGCAGCAGCAAGCTAGGGCGCAAAAAGTACAAGAAGAGTTGTTGCTGCAGCACGCTAAGGAGGCAAGAAGAGCGGAGTCATTCAATATGATGCTGGCCGAATTGACAGGTCTTCATCGGGAAGTCAGGGAACGGCATCAGGAACTGGTGCAACGATTTGGCAAAACGCATCCCGAAACCGTAAAGTCCCAACAGGAGATCGAGAAGTTGGCGGACAAAATCCGGAAGATGAAATTGCAACACCAACTGATAGCGCCTCAGGCGGGATATGAGCGGATCACAGTGCTGATGCAGGAACTCGCAGAACAGCTTGCGATGTTGGCACCATTAAATCCAGACGAGCAATTGCTGGAACAAGCGCTGTCTCAAATGAACAAGGCGATGCGAAAGCTGGAGGCGAAACGGGATATGTTGGCTGAACTTCCAGCACGAGGCGAGCGGATGGTCGAAGGTGCATTAAAACATATTGAGGAGACGCTAACCGAGGAAAACATCGAACAGGCACTTCGGGCAGCGAACGGGTACGTCGATCGCGCTAAAATAGGTGCGGAGGAAATGGCGATGTTGTACAAACAACAGGTCGAAGAGATGCGCGCC
>JBGTDM010000029.1:0-5803 GCA_041748315.1 Pirellulaceae bacterium | reverse complement strand
AAGCAATCCTCCAAGTCGTTACGGGCCTGCTGAGCGACGAGAATCAAATTTCAATCCATTTTCAAAACCGACCCGGAAGCCCTTATCAACGAAAACGCAAAACAAAATGACAGCAAAAAAACAATAGTCTTCATGCACCCTTGTCTGGGTTAACGGTCAAAAGTTCGAGCATTGAACACGATGTCACGGCTCGCGATTCAAGGTTGAGCGCATTGTGGCCAAAGGTCGAAGCTATAACCCGGTATCTTGCCGTTGATCGCTTCTTTCGTCTTGTTGCAACCCAGGTGAACTGTACGTCCCCACCTGACGCGCCATCGCCGCGCCGCCGGGACGGGTGAGGATGATACTCGAGATCAGATTATCGTTGCGATAGGCAAAATGATTGGTGACTCCGTTGCCGTTGCGACCGGCGATGGTGAGTGATTCTGCAGCCGTAATCAAGGTTCGAAGGAGGTCAGGAACATTTTTCGGCTGTTGACAACTTTGGAATCATTCAACCCGATCCCGTCGAAAAATGTACCAGACCCTTAAATTGTAACCGGCTGGCCGGATCATAAGCAAACTGAATAGGTCCGTAGCCAGTTCGCTGAGCTCGCACCAGTATCGCCTGAGTGGACTGGTTCTTTTGCCGTTGATTGCGTCAACTGACGACAAAACAAGCCTGTGCGGCAGCTTGACCTCGGTACCAACGCCGACCTTGTTGCTCCGCTGTCGACTTCAGACTTCAGACTTCAGACTCTTCGGTGATCCAGCTCGTCCGCCAAAATATTTCTTAAAATTCCAGACGAAATCGCACCACATGCTTCCCTCGATCCCCAGCCGCGATAGAATCGGGGCCACTCTCGCGGGTATTTTGCCATGCCTCCCCTTGCGACCCTGACGACCCGTCCAATCCAGCAAGTCCAAATACTCCGGACCTTTTGGACTTTTCTCCAAGTTGGACTCCGAAGGAATTCCGCCTGAAGGCGGAACTACAAACAGCCGCACCGTTGGCACAGATGGGCGGGCTGCGCCGTGCGTACCGATTCTTCGGCGACCGTCTTCCTGTCTTGCTTGACAAAACAAATGAGAGTTCGGCGGCATGAGTGTTTGTAGTCCCGCCTTTAGGCGGTCTTTGAAGATTAGGCGATCCTAGGAGATTAGAGGATTTTTGGAGACAATGGATGCTGCATCAACCGCCTGAAGGCGGAACTACGAACGTAGGTACCAACCCCCTGAAGGCGGAACTACGAACGGAGGACGAATCAATGTTTGACTACAGAGAATGGACACCAGAACATTGGAAAGCAGACGTTGTCGCTTTCGCAACGTTCCATCGTCCACCTATCGGTTCCTTCAAAACCCGCCCTTGGCCAGTGAAGATCTTGCGAGTCGGATTCAATTCCCCATCAACAGGGCTTAGTCGGCGGCGAGCACCGACCGAGTTTGCCTGCTTCGCTGTGCAAAAAAAACACCGACAACAATTGCTGCCGGTGTTTTGATAAATGACTTGTGATCGTTGCCGATCCATTCGATACTAACGTTGGCGACGGCGACGTGCCATTCCAACGAAGCCGACCAGACCCAACGCCAAGACACCAAGGCTTCCAGGTTCAGGGATGGATGTCAGCGTTAAACGAAAACCACCGAACGATCCGGCGTCGGCACCTGTGAAGGTATCAACGACATCGATGCTCCAAGTACCTGCTGTCGATGTGCCACCGAAAACAGCCAAGAAACTTTGAATTGATCCAATGTCAAAATTGAGGGAGCTTTCGGCTGTTGGGGCATAAATCACGCCATTAGGTCTTGTGGTTGAGCTAGGGGTTGCTTCAGCAGCAGCAGCAAAATCTGCTCCGCCATCCGCGAAAGGTATCGGTAGAAAAATCCCATTGGCGATCGCTCCACCGCCCAAATGAGCACCCGATTCAAAAGTGCCTGCTCCGGCGTTTCCGCGCTGGAGATTTGTTCCATTAAACGATAACCCTTCCCGAAGCCGAATCACGATGACATGGTCAGTACCGCGACGCAACGTGATTTGCAGGTCGCCTACCCGGTCGTGGGTGTCATCGAGCATTTCTGTTTGAACACCGGTGATAATTTCATTTAAAGCGGTGCTGGCAGAAACCGTTGCAACGCCACCGGGCGCCGCGTCGGTATTCGCCACATCGGCAAAATTCAAAAATACATCGGCGTTTGCTGCCATCGTCAGCGTGAATGCTGATAACAGCCCCACAAGAGATCTTTTTTCCTAGATGAACCTCCAGTAGACAAGGAATTGAACGAATTCAACGAGTGGGTTTTCGTTTCCCCTATACGTGCTCATGATGCCATAGAACTAAGGTTTAATTAACCGTTGGGTAGCGACGATCATGTGAACGGCGAAAATCACAAACAACATCCAACATCCATTTTTCCAGAGAATTCAGAATGCTGCGGAAATTCACGCTAAATCGTCTCGGTCTTAGCTGGCAACCCAACATCAAGGAACTCTGAGCCACTTTGTTTTAGGGTCCAGAATTCGGCTGGCGGAAAGCTGGCCGGTGTTGTTCTGCGATCGTATTCGAGGCTAAATTACGAGGACGGCGTGACGAAGACCAAGAATTTTTATTCTAATCCTCATCCGCAGCCCGCAGCCACTTTGTCAACACGGGTTCGTATGGACAAAGTTCGTGTGAACCAAAATACAATTCGATTTCGCGGGCCGCTGAATCGGGGCTATCGGAGGCGTGGACCAGATTCATCTGTCGGCTGGAACTGAAATCACCTCGGATCGTACCTGTAGCGGCCTCCAATCCGTTGGTTTTCCCCAACATGTCGCGAACAACTTGCACGGCCTTGAGTCCTTCCAATGCCATTGCCAACACGGGGGCTCCCGTAATGAATTCCTCCAAGCCGGGATAAAACGATTTGTTGACATGCCCTGAGTAATGCTTTTTGGAGAGTTCAGGGGTGACTCGCAACATCTTCATTGCGATAATATTAAGTGCTTTGTCTTCAAACCGAGCGATCACTCGCCCCATCAATCGTCGCTCGACACAATCAGGTTTCAATAACACAAACGTCTTTTCCATTGCCTTTTCCCGTTGCCTTTACAACAAATAAGTCAGATTTGATTTCGGTTGAATTCGGGATTCTAACAAAGAGTTCCCCCTTCCGAAACGCCCGATTGTGTGGGAAACTCTAAGGAGTCGGACGTTTGGCAAGTAAAGATATTTTATTCAGGTTACGAACTAGCGGTTCGGTCCAATTTGAAAATTTGGGAAACGTCGTATTTTTTTAAAGAGTTGTTCGCGGACCACCGCGTCTAACGATAGCCGAATCAATGAATCAAGAGCAGTTGTTGATCTCAATGGGAAAGCAGTTCCCAGCGTCGAAAAAACCCTTGAACGATGTCGCGGGCGTCACGGTACGATTAGTCGGTGATTCCGGTGACGGCATGCAATTAATGGGGGGTCAATTGACCAACACGTCCGCATTGTCGGGCAATGACATTGCAACGTTTCCGGATTTTCCAGCAGAAATTCGCGCGCCACGAGGGACGCGTGCTGGCGTTAGCGGTTTTCAATTGCAGTTTTCCAGCGAAGAGATCTTCACACCTGGCGACGGTCTGGACGCGCTGGTTGCGATGAATCCAGCCGCGTTGGTCACGAATTTGAGCGATTTGAATGATGGTGGAATCCTGATTGTCAACAGCGACAGTTTTGAAGAGAAGGATTTGAAACTGGCCAAGTTATCGAGCAACCCACTGGAGGACGGAAGCGTTGAAAAGTATCGCTTGATCAAGGTTCCGATGACCGCCTTGACGCGCGGTGCTTTAACGGAACTTGGCATGAGCACGAAGATTGCTGACCGATGCAAGAACTTTTTTGCAATGGGTTTATTGTTCTGGTTGTACGGACGAGATGTTGCGCCAACGCTTCGGTATATTGACGCGAAGTTCCGCAGTAAACCCGATGTCGCCGAAGCGAATCGACGCGCGTTGCAAACCGGGTGGAACTATGGTGAGACAACCGAGGATTTTGCTTCAACGTATCAGGTGCGTCCGGCGACGTTGCCTCCGGGTCGGTACCGTAACATTATGGGAAATCAGGCGCTGGCGTGGGGGATGATCGCCGCAGCACAACTTAGCCAGAAACCTCTTTTCCTTTCGACTTATCCGATTACTCCCGCAAGCGACATATTGCATGAATTGAGTCGGTTCAAACATTTCGGCGTTCGAACGATGCAGGCGGAAGATGAAATCTCAGCGATTTGCGCGGCAATCGGCGCAGCCTTTGGTGGTTCGATGGCCATTACGACGAGCAGCGGTCCGGGTATTTCACTCAAGTCCGAAGGCTCGAACCTGGCGCTGATGTTGGAATTACCGTTACTGATCGTCGACATCCAACGTGCGGGTCCGAGTACAGGAATGCCGACCAAAACCGAACAGTCTGACTTGAATCAGGTGATGTTCGGTCGCAATGGGGAATCTCCGTTGCCGATTGTCGCGGTCGCAAGTCCCGGAGATTGTTTCGATACCGCGATTGAGGCTTGGAAGATTGCAATCCAATTTATGACTCCGGTAATCATCTTGTCGGATTGCTATATTGCCAACGGCGCCGAGCCATGGATGATTCCGAACGCGTCCGCTTTGCCTCAAATTGAAATCCGACATCCAGAGCCAGTCGATAACGGCCACGTATTCCGACCCTACGAGCGAGATCATCGACTCGCTCGACCCTGGGCGATCCCAGGGACTGCGGGTCTGATGCATCGGATTGGAGGGCTGGAAAAAGAAGATGGGTCCGGCAATGTCAGTTACGACCCGATCAACCACGAGCACATGGTACACACGCGATCCCAAAAAGTAGCGAATATTGCCAAGGAGATTGATGAACTGTCCGTCGATGGTCCGTCGTCCGGAAAATTGCTTGTCTTGAGTTGGGGGGGCACTTTGGGTTCTTGTCGCACCGCCGTTCAACGATGTCGAAATGCTGGTTTGAATGCTGCGCACGCCCATCTCCGTTGGCTGAATCCATTCCCCAGAAATCTCGGCGATGTATTGAGTCGATACGAAAAAGTCGTGATTCCGGAATTGAACATGGGGCAATTGCGAATGTTGATCCGTGCGAGGTATCTGGTCGATGCCGATGGTTACAACAAAATTCAAGGAAAGCCATTCTCGGTGTCCGAGCTGACCACAAAATTCCAATCCTATTTTTCGAGCTAATCTGCGATGTCGATTGAGTTACCCGTTTTGAAACCGGCTGATTTTGCTTCCGACCAGGAAGTACGGTGGTGCCCCGGTTGTGGCGATTATTCGATTTTAAAACAAATGCAAAAGGTGATGCCGACACTCGGCGTTCCCCTGCAGAATATTGTATTTGTGTCTGGAATCGGTTGTTCGAGCCGTTTTCCCTACTACATGAATACGTATGGGATTCATAGTATTCACGGACGTGCTCCGGCGGTCGCGACTGGACTCAAAGCAACTCGACCGGAACTTACGGTGTTCGTGATTACCGGAGATGGCGACGCGTTGAGCATTGGTGGCAACCATTTTATGCATGCCATCCGCCGCAACTTGGATCTCAATATCATCATGTTTAACAATCGAATTTACGGCTTGACCAAGGGGCAATATTCGCCGACATCGTTGGAGGGACACGTCACTAAGAGTACGCCTAAGGGCTCGATTGACCATCCGCTCAATCCGATTTCAGTCGCGTTAGCCGCCGAGGCGACATTTGTTGCGCGGTCGATCGACTTTAATACCAAACACTTGGAGAGCATGATTGCCAGAGCAGCAGCCCATAAAGGTACATCGTTTCTGGAGGTTTAT
>JBGTDM010000028.1:0-3005 GCA_041748315.1 Pirellulaceae bacterium | reverse complement strand
CACCGATACAAGATGATCGGACACGCAAATGATTTCTTGACGGTGCGAGCGCTGAAGGTCTCCATCGATGGCGCACTTGGAGCCCATGGGGCGTGGTTACTGGCACCCTATGAAGATCTCCCTAATAGTGTTGGATTGAATACAGTAACTCTTGAGTCGGCGCGACGCACCGCCGAAATCGCTATTGAAAACGATTTTCAATTGTGCATTCACGCCATCGGCGATCGAGCAAACCGGGAAGTTCTCAATATCTACCAAGACTTTTTCAAGCGATTCCCCAGCGAGTTAAGTCGCCGGTGGCGAGTCGAGCATGCACAGCATTTACATCCAGATGATATCCCGCGGTTTGGCGAGCTCGGGGTCGTGGCATCGATGCAAGGCATCCATTGCACGTCTGACGCGATTTTCGTTTTACAAAGGCTGGGCGTTCGCCGCGCCGCTGAAGGTGCCTATGTCTGGCAAAAGTTAATGAACAGTGGTGCCGTGGTCACCAACGGAACCGATGCTCCGGTCGAAGATGTCGATCCGATCGCGTCCTACTACGCGACCGTGACTCGTAAACTCAAGGATGGCTCGCGGTTTTTTGAAGATCAGCGGATGACTCGTGAGCAGGCGTTGAAGTCCTATACTCTCGATTGTGCCTATAGCGCATTCGAAGAAGACATTAAAGGCTCGATTAGTATCGGCAAGCACGCGGACCTGGTTGTGCTCTCCGAGAATATAATGACTTGCGATGAAGACCGGATTTTAGAGGCGAAAGTCGACATGACCATTGTCGGCGGTCAGATTCGCTATCAGCGCGAGCTCAATCAGGAATAACGGAGCGTTTCACACCACGGTAGGCGATGGCTTGATATCATCCAGTAACATCGCCAGGATTACGTCCATCCAGTGTTTTTAGACTCGTTGCGAAGGGTCCCAGTTTCGACTTCCATGGTGAAAGTATTCTCAATATTGTCGTTCACTCGGAAAGCAATTACCGTACTTGAATTCACCCCTCTTACGAGGTCATCGCGCCACCAGCGCGCGGAGGGCTGAAAATGTCGTCGGATTCTGGAACGCCTCTGCGGCGAGACGTCATTCGAAGATAGCCATCGTCAGATTCGTCCCAGCAGCAGAAGGACAATTAAAATCAGCACAATCAATCCGAGTCCTCCGCTTGGTCAGTAGCCCCAGTTGCGACTGTAATTCCAACGGGGCATCGCCCCCGAGAAGAAGCAGCATCAGAATCACGATCAGAATGACGTATAGCATTATGTTTCTCCAGTTGCTGGTGTTGAATGTCGTCGCATCAAAACACGCGAGTCAGAGTTGCGCCTTCAAAGGCACCGGGCAAAGGCACCGGGTGCCGATCGATCGTCTTTCAATGTAACGTCTTCTTCCGAAGGGTTTAATCAAACGGAGTCCCCCTATTCAAAATTGAATCGCATTTGAAGACATGGTTTCGGGCAGAACCGTGCGATGTCAGTTCCACCACCTTTTGGGGTAGACGAGGGGGTACACCAATAACAAGAGCACCGCACCCAGAATCGCGACAATCCAGCCGTACCAGTTTTGGCTGGCCAGTGAAAATGGTTCGACGGAAGGTCCCATCACGACAGAGTACAAAAAGCCCCCGATTAGCGCGCCGACGATTCCCAACACCGTCGTCATCGGCAGACTCATGCGCTGCCGCCCTGGAATCAGCAGCCTTGCGCACAGGCCTACCACCAAACCACACACGATCCACGAAAGAACGCTTCCAATACTCATTGTGATGCTCCCAGACTACCTGAAGCCTTCGACATGATCTTAAATATGCGGTCGGAAAACGGTCCGGAAGACGTCATCCGGTAACGATTCCCAAGCCTTTCGAGAGACGAAGAATTTGTTTCTTCGACCATCAAATGTTTCCGCGTCGCATCGAACCTCCGAAGACGAAAGACAGTATCGCAAGAGCGAGGAACACGAAGAATAGAATCTTTGCCACTCCAACAAATGAGCCGGCAATCCCTCCAAAACCCAATACGGCGGCGATCAACGCGATCACCAAACATGTAATGGCTAACTGTAACATGGTAAGTTCCTTTATAAAGTAAGGTTTGTTGCCGTCAGGCGACGTGCCATTCGCGGCTATCAGTCTCAACTCACAACAGTTTTAACAAATAGCGATCAATCCTGTCGCACCTGTTTCCCGCTGGATACTTTCCCATTGGATATGGTGTGACCAGCGGGTTCGTGTGAGTCCTCTTTGACTCCGTATGGAGTCATGCATTCGATTTATTCAAAAAAAAAGCCGACGTGGTGAAACACCCAAAGGATTTTCACCACGCCGGCTTACTGTTCAATTCGCCTCCCGAATGGGATCGGGTTGCGCTTTGTATAGTCATCCGAAAATGCAAACGGCCGCATGCCGTGTAAAGTCACGCAACATCAATTGCACAATGAAGTGTATCCGTCGCATCCAGAAAGTCAAATGTTCACCGCATTATTTTCCTTCGGTTTCGACCCGTTTTGCCCATAACCTGCTTAGACACTTTGAAAAATCCGCGACGGTTTAGAAAGATCCAACCACAACAGGTGTGGAAACAAGCCGTGTTTTGATTGTCGCCAAATAAAAGTGAAACCCGACCCGTCCGCAGGATGCGGAACGGGTGCGGGTTTCAGGGATGGACCCATACTTGTATCAACTAGACGACGTCACTCATCGTCCGTTTCTTGATCGCTTCCTGTCACGTTGTCCGTCAGGTCTTTGGCCTTGTTTTTCAATGAGTCGGCATCCTCTTTCATCTTGTCCTTATCAATCTCTAAATTGATATTGATCTGGTTACCTTGTTCAGGCTCGCGACTTGAAAGGGTGAACCATCCTTGGTAAAAACCGACGCCAACAATGATCAGCACCAGAACGAACAGGATGGCAAGCAGCCTATTCATTTCTGATCACCGCCACCTTTTCCGGGACCTTTGCCGGATCCCTTACCACCTTTGTCGGGTCCTTGGTCGCCCTTCCCGGGTCCTTGGCCACC
>JBGTDM010000027.1:0-2061 GCA_041748315.1 Pirellulaceae bacterium | reverse complement strand
CCCCGATTGGTGGGCCGAGCGTTCCTATCCAAAATTCCGAGCGGCTCAGATCGTCCATTGGCTGTTCCAGGCACGTGCTTCCGCCTTTGAGCAGATGACGAATCTGCCGATCAAGCTTCGAGAGTTGCTTGCGGAGGAGTTTCAACTTTTTTCAGGTCGCATCGATCAACATCAAACGAGTTCGGACAAGACTGAAAAACAACTGACTCGGTTAATCGATGGTCATACGATCGAATCGGTGTTGTTACGCGACGGAATTCGCCGAACAGTTTGCCTCAGCAGTCAGGTCGGATGTGCGATGGGGTGCGTCTTTTGTGCGAGCGGCTTGGATGGCGTCGAGCGGAATTTGACGCAAGGCGAGATCATCGAACAAATGCTCCGATTGGCTCAACTGCTGCCCCCGGATGAACGGTTGACTCACATCGTCATGATGGGAATGGGGGAACCGCTCGCCAATCTGGATCATGTGATCAGTGCGTTGAATTGGGCGACAAAGCCGGAAGCGTTTGGGATCAGCCCGCGCCGGATTACGATTTCAACGGTCGGTCTGCCACCTGCGATATTGCGACTTGCAGAGCGCAACAGTCGTTTTCATTTGGCCGTGTCGCTGCATGCACCCAACGATGAACTACGAAACCAGTTAGTACCGGTCAATCAAAAAATAGGCATCCATGCGGTCCTGGCAGCCGCCGATCGGTATTTCGACATAACAGGACGTCGATTGACCTTCGAGTACGTCTTGTTGGCGGGCATCAATGATCTCCCGGAACATGCCGAGGAGTTGGGGAGGCTTTTGAGTCAACGTAACGCTTTGCTCAATGTCATCCCGTATAACCCGGTGGCAGGCTTGCCCTATCAAACGCCGTCAACTGGCGCGATTCAGCGATTTCAAACGGTGTTGGAAAAGAAGTACGGGATTCGAATCAAGTTCCGCAAACGCAAGGGGGATCAGATCAATGCCGCCTGTGGCCAACTGCGCCGAAGTCAAACCGGACAATCGCCACTGATTCAATTGAGCTAGTGCGTCGTCCAACGGCCACGTGCCGTTTGTCCTTCAACGCCCTGCCGGGTCAAAGAAACTCGATAACGACCTGAACGAAGTGGCACAAACCGACCGGTGATTCAGCTTGCGATAATTGGTTCGCCCCAAAAATCGTAGTTGATCCATCGTTGGAACGACCTACCGAACCTTGATGCCATTGAAACCGCTTGGAATCGCACTTGATATTTCTCCAATAATTCTGCATAATCCGGCTCAATCTGATCCTGGAATGGGCAACCCAGTCGCAAACCATGGCAAATTATTCACGCCACCCATGGCTCGGCCAATCGGTTTCACATTTAATGTTGAGTCGATCCGTGTTACAACCAAAAGGTTCCAACCTGCGCAAACATTTGTTTTGGGCTGCCTTCATTGTGCTGGCAGCGATCGGCCTAAGTGCCTTCGATGGAGCGGCTGCGCGAAACCTTCAATATCACTACCTTCCCGGTGACCTGCGGCGAATGCTCGCTTGGTCCGAGATTTTCGGACATGGCACAGGGATTGCGGCCATTGTCATTGCGATAGCGGTGTTGGCACCGGAGCTCCGCAAATTCTTGCCCCGTATTGTCGTTTGCGTGCTGCTTGCAGGGTCGATGGCAAATTTGTTGAAGTTGATGTGTTCTCGGGTTCGCCCGGTAGCCATGTATCATCAATTGGATTCCACAATCGGTCACTGGATGGTTGGATGGAACGCAACCCCTGACGGGCATGTGACTTCTCATACTTTTCATCATTTCCAATCGTTGCCCAGCGCACACACGGCATCGGCATTCGGGTTAGCCGTTGCCCTGAGTTGGTTGTTGCCCCATGCGCGGTGGTTCTTTTTCATGATAGCGACTTTTGCAGCCGCACAGCGAATCACATCATTAGCGCATTGGACCAGCGATGTTTTTATCGGCGCATCGATTGGCATTGCCGTGGGCGCATTGGTAACGGGGACCAGATTTTCAGATCGGTTTTATAATTGGCTTGAACGACGCGGCGACGACTCACAGATCGGTTCAGAACATCTCAGCGAA
>JBGTDM010000026.1:0-25355 GCA_041748315.1 Pirellulaceae bacterium | reverse complement strand
TTGCGATGGTTAGCCACAGCGAATCATCCGGCATCTTTAATCCGTCCAATCGACATCCCGCCGCCGCGGGGAGTGACTCGAGATGTTCTACAGCCAGTGAAGAACAAAAATGCGAATCGGCTTCGCCAGTGTACGCATTGTCAGATGAGCGACGATTGCCTCGTGCGACCGTTGATTGAATCGAATGGATTACCGGGTCAATGTCATCATGATTTCCTCGGTTTTGCATTGCGCTATGGCAGGTCTCGTTGACGCTTTGCGAAGACGTTCGTTCAGCGGAGACAACAGGTTTGCCGCCCACACGCATCCAAGACGCCCGTCGCCGACCGTTCGTTGGAATAGCGTCAAACGACGTCGTTAGCAATGCCCCAGGAATGAAGTGCATTACAAACCGCAACATCCGGCCAAGCTGACGGAAAAACAATGACTTGAGTGGTTCGCCGCCTGGTCCACGCTGGCAACCAAAAGCGTTGCCCCCCTTTTTGAAGGGAATATTCTGCGGAGTATTCTCGATGATCGATTGGACCGAACTTGAATTGGGTTCAGCTAAATTCAAACCAAACCTTGCGGTCGTTGATCGATCGTGCAGAATTTCGACAGCTCGCTCGGCGTGGACAGACCCACACCACGACTTCCACGTCTGAACGTGGTGAGGCGAAGCTAGCGAATATCGATAGACAAAAAGTGACATCAAAACGAACTCCAAGCCCGTAGTGTGTCAACGCAACTTAATGTTTCCTTGTTCCTGCTCGATTGGCGCCAATGACCTGATTCCAGTTCAACCTGGATCTTTCAGGACACGCCAAGGTCTCCACTGTTGGCTGAAAAGCCTGTGTTGATCAACTCGACCAGAGCGTTAACGGCTGCTTCGGCGTCGGGTCCAGTTGCCTCAAGCGAAATCGAAGTTCCTGGGCCAGCACCGAGCGTGAGAATCGATAACACACTTTTACCATCGATTCGCATGTCGTCTTTGATGACGTCAATTTGGCTGTCGAACTTTTTGGCCGTTTCAGCAAAGAGATGAGCCGGGCGCATGTGCATTCCCTGCGGGTGATTGATCACAACAGCTCGAACCTGAGTAGGATTTGACATTGCGTTGACAAACAAACATTACGAAACGAATTGGTTGTTATCGGCCTCCTGAAGTAACTGGTTGATGTCTTCCGCCGACTTCGATTGTTTGAGAAATCGGCAAAAAGTATCGTCTCGCAACTGTCGCGAGATGTTCTCGAGTGCTCGCAAATGATCTCCCGGTCGATCCGGTGGTGAAATCAAAAGAAAGAACAATTGAACCGCATCCCCATCCAGACTTTGGAAGTCGACACCATTTGGGCTGACGCCTACGGCACCAATCAAATGGTCAACGCTCGAATGCTTCGTATGCGGAACCGCGATACCGCGGCCAATGCCAGTGCTTCCCAATTCCTCCCGCTTCATAATTGCTTGAACAATACTCTCTTTTTCGTCGCTCTTTAACTGACCTGTAGCAATCAAGCCATCAACAAGCTCTCGAATTACACCATCCTTGTCGGGGGCCTGCAATTCAGCTTGAATCGCCTCGACCTTAATAAAGTCACAAAATTTCATTCAATTTACCTTTCTGGTTGGTTGTTCGCCACGGAAATCCTTTGCCCTTTTGCACCTCCGGCGCATGTGTCACCAATTTAGGTATAGACATGCATAAATCTACAACCCAATCGGAACCCTGTTTAGCCGCTGAATCCACAAGCCGACCGATTGAATGGTCTCCATCGATGGACCCCATGCATACCAGCCAGCTCTCGATCTAAAAACGACCTTCACGCCGGAGAGTCTTTGTGCGTACGGTTTCGGTGTCCCGTTAGCTTCTCTTTGTGTTTTCTCATCTGACTCTCGACTTTTTGGATGGCGCTGTCGAGCGCTGTCAAAACATTCGATCCGAAGTCAGTCGCAAAAAAATCTTTGGTTTCCTCCGCGGAAACCAATAGCTCGACCGCCGGACTATTCTTGTCCTTCAAGTCCACTATTACATCTATTCCTGTTGTTCGATCAAAATAACGAGGGAGTTTACTGACCTTTTGCTCAATTGAGCTTTGAACTGCCTCGGGTATCTGGCCATGTTTGGTTGAAATGGAAATCCTCATCAGACGATACTCCTAGTCTTACAACTCGACCTTAAACCGCCAAGTTCATCATTCGGTCCATTAAGTTTTGCCAACATGGAAGCTGGAAACTTCAATAACCGAGCCACGTTGTCATTGTGACCTGATTCAATTGTAACCCCTATAACATCCGCCGACAAATCCCACCCCATCAACATTTCTTGATCCCACCCCAATTGTTCGCAAAAGCAATGCTATTCCGGATTGTTCCGGCGCGATGTTTTCGTCAAGGAAGTGCGAAATCCGAAACAAATGGAACTTTTGCGCCATTCCAGCAGGAGGTTCCATGAACGACACATTTCAACCAAAATTGCGGTCAACGCACGCCAGCGATTAAGCGGTCTGGGATTCTGAAAACCAAAGGGATGTTTTCCGAATCTAAATTGAGCGTTGAGCGGGCCGCGCGGAGGGGATTCGATAACACGACCGCGATTAATTGCCAGATCAAACAGCCCTGCGTTTTCGGACTCTGATTTCAAGCCAGCGTGGTTCAGAAATTCGTCCGAATCACCTAAATGATGGCAAACACATTTCCCTTCGTTATTAGCTTGTCAAACAAAACGAGTTTTAACGGGCCGAAGCGTTTTGGGTCTACAGCCGTACAACGTTCGATCCACTTATTTTTCGAACCAGCCGGCGCATTTCTAGAACACTGATCGTGGACAGTACCCTATGGATGGGGAGATTAGTCGATTCCACGATGTGGTCAATGGAGGTCGGTTCAGTCGCAATGGCATTCAAGACTTTGGATTCCTGGTCGTTGAGCTTAAGTTCCGCGGGATGATGAACCGTTTGCTCGGCACTTAAAGTCAGCGGGACTGCGAGGGGTCCAAGCTCTTCAATGACATCATCAATCGATTCAACGAGTTTCGCCCCGTCGCGGATCAAGCGATGGCAACCGCGCGACATGCGATTATCAATCTGTCCCGGTACCGCAAATACTTCGCGCCCCTGCTCCATCCCGTGACGTGCGGAGATCAATGCCCCGGAACGTTCACCCGCTTCAACGACAATCACGCCCAGGCTCATCCCGGTAATGATGCGGTTGCGTCGCGGAAAGGATCCGCTACGCGGTGCGGATAACGTGGGTAGCTCCGATAGCAACGCCCCATTTTTTGAAATGTCCAGCGACAACTCGGCGTGCTCCTGCGGGTACATGTTGAGTAAACCACTTCCCAGGACCGCGATCGTGCGCCCTTTGGCCTCGAGTGCACCTCGGTGGGCAGCGGCGTCGATCCCTCGGGCCAAACCAGAGACGATGGTAAAGCCAGCCATTGTCAAGCTATAGGCAAAACGATGTGCTTGTCGAATTCCATATTGAGTTGCATGGCGTGTGCCTACGATCGCGATCGCCATTGAATCGGGCGGCGTCAAGTCGCCCCGAGAGTAGATTAAAACGGGGCTGTCCTCGATTTCGCGCAGCCGTTGCGGGTACTGAAGGTGATCGCGGCCGAGCAATCGAATCTGATGTTTGTGGCACCTCTCGATTTCTGGACCAACGTCAATTTCGTGCGCTTGCCTTATCGCATCACAGAGCTTCTTGCCGATTCCAGGCACATCATGCAAATCCGATTTGGAAGCATGCAATACTGCCGAAGGCGTTCCAAACCGATCAATTAGCCCGAGATAGTTTTTGGGACCGATTCCGGAAACCATGCTCAGTTTTAAGGCGGCGATTTCATTGGCATCGTATTGCATGGTGGTCAATGGGTCAGTCAACGATGTGGTGACAAGTCATCGTTAACAGGGGTGTTTTGTTGTGGCCGATGGAGCCTGCGTCAGCCAGCGAATGGAGGATTCTAACAGTAGGATAATTTCAGGGTTGATCGTACCATTGACGTGCAATTCCGTCGAGAGACTCAAACGACGTCAAACGCGGTCAATACGATATCTCGCTCCAAGTCATTTGCAAAAACAACCTGGCCGATGCGCGTGGGTAGTATTAAATTGAATTTGCCGCGCAGCGATTTTTTGTCAAGCTGCATGCAATTCATAAGGGCCTCCGTCCGACTGTCTAAATCGTCGTGTGGCAGCGTCGTGGGCAGGCCAAACTGCGCGAACAATCTGGTTTGGCGGTCAAGTAACTCACGGTCGCAAAGTCCGATGTGGACAGCCAGACGAGCTGCCATCGTCATTCCAATAGCAATGGCTTCCCCATGCAAATAGGCTCCATATCCATAAACCTGCTCGATGGCATGTCCAAAAGTGTGCCCATAATTCAGGATGGCTCGTCGTCCTGTCATTTCCCGTTCATCGACCTGCACGATTTCGGCCTTGAGTTCGCAGCAGCGCCCGACCAGGTCGACGATTGTATCTTGATCAAGTCGCTTGATGGCGTCCACCTGTTGCTCTACCTGTGCAAACAAAGCTGCGTCCATGATCATGCCATACTTGATGACCTCCGCCATCCCGGCGACGAATTGACGGGTGTCGAGCGTTTTCAGAACATTGGGGTCGATCAGCACGAGATGCGGTTGCCAAAAACACCCGACGATATTCTTTGCCTGCGCAAGGTTAACGCCGACTTTTCCGCCAACACTGCTATCCACTTGGGCAAGTAGGGTTGTCGGAACTTGAACAAACCGGACCCCGCGAAGAATGGTGGCAGCGACGAAACCTGCCAAGTCGCCAGTAACGCCCCCTCCCAGTGCCAGGATCAGCGATTGGCGGTCGATTTTGTGTTTGAGCAACTCATCCCAGAGTTTTTGAGCTTGTGCAATCGATTTGGAAGATTCACCAGGAGGAAAAGTGAGCAAATGGATCTCAAAGGGGGCTTCAGCAAGCGGTTCAATCAATTGCTTCGCATACAAATCGGCAACGTGCTGATCGGCAATTACAAACAGGCTGCTAGGCTGCAGTGATCGCAACTCCGTGGCTGCTTGGGCGATCAGCGCGGGGCGAATCTGGACCGTGTACGAGTGAGCTTGGAGATTGACAGCGATTTCCATCAGGTTCCTATCAGGATTGAGGGGATGCGGTGAAGCTTCGGATCGGGCCAGTTTTACAATATTGCGCGGCAAGATTCGCTACTTTACCAGACGGTTTTACGTTTTCCGACTCGGGAGTCCCGCTAGCAAACCGATGCACGACTTTTTCCGGGAAATATTTCAGCAATTCGCCATCAAACAAGGTGAAAGCATTTGTGTGAAACTTTGCGAATTGCACCAATCGTAACGAAATTGCTAATGAGTTTGATCAAACCGTGTCGATTCATTTTATCACCTGTAGGAATTTTGCAGGCATTATGCGCTTGGTTTATGCAACCTCTCCAAGTGTTTTGAACGTGATCGACACGGGGAATATCGATGAAGATAAGTCTGCGTTTATTTGGCTTCAGCTTGGCACTTTTCGCTTTAGCCTTCGCGAATCGGGTTGAAACATATGCCCAACACGATGGTTTGTTTGACGGAGCGTATCAGCCGGTAATGGCGGGCGAATTGCCGTCACTCATTCCAGGCCGATTATGGATCGCGGCAAACATTGCTGATAGAGGCCTGGGCTATCAAGGTAGCTACGTTACCTTGGGGACGAAAACTCATCTGTTCCAGGACTTTCTCGATGGTCGTTGGCTGTTTGAAGGCCGCGGCCACATCTCCGCCGAAAGTGGCGGGTTGTTTGCCAATCTTGGTATTGAGCGAGTCTTTTCATTACCGTCGGCTGGCGCTGAGGTAAGTAGCAGTTTCTGGTTTGACTATGATAATGATCAACAAGGGGACTTTGCTCATACGATGACAGCCGTCGGTGTAAGCGCGGCGATCAAAACACAAAGATGGGATTTGTACGGTAACGGTTATATTCCGGTCGGTACCAGCGACTTCCCTCAAGGGGATCCAAACGGGGCTGAGTGTTTTCTTGGACACAGCATCGTGTTACAAGCTGCGATCGACAGCGCCTTGACCGGATTTGATGCGATGTTGCGCTATCGTCCAGAAGGAATCGCGCATATCAACGGGTCCTTTGAAATCGGTGCCTACAGTTACAATAGTGCTTTGGTTGACGAGTTCTCCGGTGTCCGAGTTCGAAGTGGTGCACAGTTCATGCGCGGTTTGATTGTGAGTGGCGAGGTCAACCACGACGATCGCTTTAACTTCACAGGTGTTCTCTCAGTATCGTTGATGTTCGGCGGCAATGCACGTGGCACAGAATATGGATTGTTGGGGCGCGATTTGGAGCCGACGGTTCGAAACGATCATATTGTACGGTTCCAACAAGATTTGATCTTAGCCATCGATCCCGATACCGGGCTGCCTTACAACGTGTTCCATGTGGACAACACGGCAGATCCAGGTTTTGCAACGGGTACTGTGGAAACACCCTTTACCAGCCTGGCAGACGCCGAAGCTGCTTCGAGTACCGACGACATCATCTTTGTACGTCCGGGGGATGGAACAACTCGGAACATGGACGAGGGGATTGTGTTGAAGGATGGCCAGTTGTTTCTCGGAAGTGGCGTTCAACATCTAATTCCTGTTCAAAATGGCGAGTTCTTTGTGCTGTGTAATCCGATTGACGGAAACCGGCCCAGAATCACGAACACCTTGGGAGGACCGGCTGTGACTTTGGCCAGCCGCAATACAGTTCGCGGATTCTTCATCGATGGAGCCGAGCCCGGAGCATTTATCTCAAATGGTATCCAAGCTTCCTCGGGTTCGACGCAACGTAACGGAATTATCGAAGACGTGACGATTCTGTCACCAGTACTCAATGGTATTTCGCTGAATGACATTGCCGGCGATTGGCGATTTGCTCGAAATACGATCTTGGATGCCGGTTTCGACGGGATCTTTATTGATAACGCCATTGACCCGACATCGCGCTTTGACTTTATAGAAAACAACGTTTCCTTCAACAATCGCGATGGGATTCACATCGAGGACTATGATGGACGGATTTTTAACTTCGATTCCAACATCACCAGCAACAACCTGCGACACGGAATTCGCATGGAGCGATATGTCGGGACTCGAGGCATCTTTGAGTTCCTTTCACCGGTCGCCAACAATAACTTGGGTGACGGCATTTCGATTGTTGACGCTGACGGTAACTTGAGAATTCTCAATGCCTCGATAAATGCCAACGGCGCCAATGGCGTCCACTTGGTCAACTTCACCAACACTGACCCGCGCGATGGAACATTCATCGGAACATTTAATGGTGGTACCAGCAACATCACCAACAACGGGTTTGGGGGTGGTGCAAACGTCAATATTGAATTGCTCGGCGGCGTTCAACGCGTGTTGATAACGGATTCCAATTTGAACGGTGGCGGCATGGGAATTATGGCCAGAGCGACCAATGTAGGAACGCTATTGGATATCGACGTGATCGACAATATCTCGGTCAGCGGTAATAACGCTGACGGCATGCGGTTCATATCGGAGACTTCGGCGACGATGAATGTATTTGTGGCAAACACCGGTGCCGCGTTGAACGTGGAGGGTAATGGTGGAAATGGCATGTCGTTCCTGGTTGGTGATGACGCAGGCGGTGCCCTCTCATCGCTCAATGCAGTCGTTAGAAATGTCAATATCGCCGGTTCTGGCGCCCACGGAATCTTTGGGGCAAGTATCGACGACGGACAATTGACATTGGACCTCGCAAACATGACGATTCAAGGGTCCGGTGCCGACGGAATCCACATCAACGTTGAAACCAACCCGACTTTGGCCGTCAACTTCCTGCGAGTCAACAACGTGGCCATTACAGGCAGTGGAGATGACGGAATTGATATTAATACGGGACCAGATTCGTTCTTCGACTTCGTATTGACGAACAGCACGCTCTCCAATGGACCTGCGGCTGGCGGCGGTACGACGGGTGGAAACGGTGTTGAAATCACGGCGATCGGTGGCGCTGGTGCGCCGACCGACGACAATCGCACACGAATCCTGATGCGTGGCAACACGATTCAAGGATTTGCCAACAACGGTGTGACAGTGAATACCTTTGGCGATGCCCGTGTCCTGGCCACCCTTGATGCGAACACCATTCAGAACAACGGTGAAGGTGTCGATCCAGGGGAGTTGCCGTACTTCCACGGTGTTCAAGTGATAGCCGCTGGCGACAGCTCGGTCAACATTGCCCTGACCAGTAACAATATCAATGGCAACTTTGAGCAAGGTGTATCGATGTCGACCTTGGGATCGGGTTCGATCAATGCTGTATTGATTGGAAATAGTATTGTGAACAACGATGTCGGCGAAGATGATCCGGCACCGATCACCTCTAATATTGCCGACATGATTATTACCAACGCTCCGTTGGGCACCATCTCGTTGGCAATGTCAAACAACTTCTTCGTATTGCCAGCCTTTGTGATCAATGGCGGTGGAGCAGTGTCGTTCGTCCTGGAGCTGGATGGAATCACCAACGGTGTTGGGGTTCCGATAACCATCGGGGCATTTACATTCAGCCCATACAGTGTGATCACCATACCAGCGTTCAATGCTGAAACAGCGGCCTTCGAAGCGGCGGGTTTCCCACCGCAATAGCGACGTCCAAAATCACAGCATAAACTCTGAAATTCCAGCCCGGCTTGCCGGGCTTTTTTCGTGGAACGTGGGACAGAACCAAAGCGACAAGCCGCTGCGGCTATTGCTTGATTCTAATTAGTGATTCGTTGATTGAATGCGCTTTATCAGGTTGACCGATCCGTTCGTAAAGGACCGCCAATGCCTGTAAGGTCTCGACGGTTGCAGGATGCCATTGCCCCAATTCCGAACGTTGAATCGAAAGTGCACGATTGAGCAAGGGCTCAGCTTCGTGATATTGGCCCTGGTAGCCCAGGGCAATGCCTAATTGAAAACACGCCTTCGCCAGCCCCTGAGAATCCTGAACGGTGGTCTCAAACTGATGCATGACTTGTCGAAGCTGTCCCTCGGCAGCCATGTACTCTTTAGTCAACATTTTGACCGTTGCCAATCGTGTTCGTGTATCCAACGTCAAGATGCTCGATTCCCCGGTCGTGTTACCCAGAATCTTCAGGGCTTCATGCAAGTGTTCGCTCGCCAGCTCGAATTGTTGCAAGTCCAGATAAACCACACCGAGGTTCCGATGTGTTTCGCCAACCGCAGCCGTCCAATCCGGCGAAAGTTGCTTGCGCCGGGCCAACGCCTCGTCCAGTTTAAGCCTGGCTTGCTCCAGCTCCCCCGCAGCATGATAGGCAACTCCCAAATCATTCATGCGGGAAGCGGTGACGGCATGCTCGATTCCCCATAACTCCATCGCAATTTGTTCAGCCTGCTCAAGCAATACCAAGCCTTCACCAGTTGACCCAGTTCTTATCAATCCATGCCCCAAAAGAAACGCATTGGTTTCGCTTTCCGGGTGCACTAATCCTAATTTTGACTTATTGATTTCAAATGCCTGACGCAGGTAGTCCGTTGCCAACTCAATCTCACCAGATTGAAATAGTAGTTGTCCCATTCGTAGCTTGATTCGCCCGACAGAATGTGAGTCTGCTCCAAGCAACATTTCGGTTGCGACGATCATCCAGGTCATTGCGTCGAGTGCTGTCTCGAGGTTCCCTGCGACCAAGCTCTCTGTTACGATTTGCTGCCGATCAACAAACTCGCGGAGGACGGTTATCTGATCCTCATTAAATTCAACTTGACGTCTGGCCGTTTCCAATGAAAGTCTGGCATTCGTCGCCTGCCACGACTGATCTCCAGCATGTTGGTGCACTAATGGAATGATGTTGGCCCAAACATCGACAGCCTCTTCGAATTTGAATTCAGACTCCAACTGGTTTGCCTGAAAAATAAGTTCACCGATCTTTTGTTCAACCTGTTCCAAGGAGAGTTGTCGGTCGGTCTCGAAAAGATCAGCCGCAGAAATGGTTGCCGTATTTTCATTTTTGGCTCCGAGCTCCGTCGGCTGGCCACTGCATCCGGTCGATAGCCCAAACAGCAAAATCGAAAGGTACAAAACCGCGTTGCGGTAATGTTCTCTTAATTCTTCCTTGCGTGCGACAGGCGCTTGATCCCGAGCATGTCCTGCAACCTTAGACGGGGATTTCTCTGCAACACGATGGCATCGAATGCAGGCCTGATAAGTTTTTGATCCGAACGAGATTTGCGACAATGGTTGTTCAAGCATTTCACTTCCCTGAAAAAGCAATCGTTGATCGAGCGACTCCACGGTTCAACCGATTCATCCAATTCTTGTGTGGCACAATGCCTCGCCCCAAGTTAATGCGAAAACGCACGGTGCCTTGTCACCCTCTACAGAAGAGATCATTGAGCCAAAGACGATTATTGACCGAATCGTAAATTTTACAAAGACGAGTTTTGCCAGCACTTTTTGGCTTTTTCGTTTCAACTTGAATCAATGACAAAGCCACCAGAACGAGTCCATCCAGACAATATGCTCCGACGACGGTCGTTACCTACATGTTACAACCGGTTTGTTCCCGGCGAGAGTATAACAATACAGGGCAGGCTCATGATTGGAGATTGACCTTGATATCGATTGCCAAGCAGAGATCACAGTGCCGCAATTGCGTGTCTGAAGGACACTCGGAAAGGAACCACTGTGCCTCTGAAGTGAAGAACCGATCGTGAGCCCGCGCAACAATTGACACTGTTTAAAGCTGTTTCCGAGATGTCCAAAGAAAACAAGATTTGCACCGACAACATTACCCTGGAGGCGAAAATGAAATCCATGCATCGATTGCAGCAATTTGTCACAACATCCAGTTTTAGCACGGCAATGGTCATGCTTTTGCTGGTTGTTCCAAAAATCTCATTGGCAGCCGATGAAACGACCGGCAAAATCGATGCGGTGACCGTCTATCGAGGACAAGCACTGGTCACACGATTGATTGAAATTTCAGGACCTGCCGGGCTTCGTGAGATCGTCGTGACCGGATTACCGGAGCAGATTATTCCCGGAAGCATTTATGCAGAAAGTGCCAACGGTGTTCAAGTTCGTAGTGTCCGCTATCGGCAACGTCCGGTGTCCGAAGACATTCGGGAGGAAGTACGACAACTCGACGATCAGCTAGCCGAATTGAACGACAAATCCAATGCAATCACACGACAGAAGGCGTTAACGAAAGGAAAGATGGAGTACTTGAGTCGGCTTGAAGAATTCACGGCTACCACCGCAAACCTTGAGCTCGGCCGCGGGGTACTGGACGCAGAAACCTTGAAAACACTCACGCTGTTTCAATTCGAACAACGTCAGCAGTTGTTGGAAACAGACATGCAACACGATCGCGATCTCCTGGAACTGACGGAAAAAATTGATCTGCTGCAACGACAGCGCAATTTGCTCAGTGGCAGATCGGCACGAACAGTTCGAGAGGCGATTGTGTTTGTCAACCTGGAAGCGGCAAGCGGCGAACTCCGCCTGCGTTACCTGGTCAACGCTGCGAGTTGGGCCCCTTCATACAACTTGCGAACAAGCGACCAACGAACCGACGTTTTGGTTGAATACAATGCGCTGATTCAGCAAATGAGCGGCGAGGATTGGACCGATGTTGCAATGACGTTATCCACCGCCTCGCCTTCGCTTGTCGCCAGGGCACCGGTGATGGAACCGCTGGCGATCTCTCTGAAACGTGGTGGAGGGAATCAAGACCCATCAACCGATCAGGGAGGAGCATTACCACGTCAAACACAAAACAAGCAGGAATATATCGATCAACGATTGTCCCTCAATTTGCAAAAATCCCAGTTCGAAGCGGAGCGCGGGAGCAATGCTTACTTGACACAAACGGAAGAAGTGACGGGAGATTCGATCGCCAACTTTGACTCACTTCTCAATCGTGTTGCCTGTGATTTGCAGTTGCTTGATTTGACCGAGACCGGTCGAATTGTCGCCAGAACCGCAATGCCAACCATTCCGGAAGGAGTTAGTGTTACCTATCAACTGTCCGATCGCACCACATTGCCCAGTCGGGCCGATCAACAGTTGATTCAAATCGCGGCCGTCAACATGGCCGGCGAGTTTTACCGAAGTGCAAATCCAGTGCTTACCGATTTCGTTTACGAAGAAGCGACGGTTACGAATAGCGGCAAAACGGTCCTGCTTTCGGGGCCCTACCTTTCGTATGTTGCCGGACAATTTGTCGGACAAGGAGAACTACCAACCGTTGCTGCTGGTGAGAATTTTACGATTGGCTTTGGAATTGACTCCTCCTTGCGAGCATCCCGAGAACTTATTGACCGCAACGAATCAGTTCAAGGGGGTAATCGAGTCGTTACGTTTACCTACCAACTTGCTGTGGAGAACTTTGGTAGTGAGCCGGCAAGCATCCGCCTTTTCGATCGGATTCCAAATAGCAAGGAGGGCGCGGTTAAAGTGACTCTGGGCTCGCCAGCCCAACCTTTAAGCACCGATTCCAATTATGTTGCGAACCAACGAAAGAACGGCTTGCTCCGCTGGGATGTCGACGTACCAGCTCAGGCCACTGGGACGGAACGGTTGAACATCGACTATCAATTTACACTGGAACATGATCGACAATTCGAAATTGCCGGGATTCCTGTATCTCGGTAATTGCGGAATCTGATGGCCGCAACAGCTAAGCCCCCGGCTCGCGGGGGCTTTCCATGTTGATGGACCTAAAATTGATCGATACGATAAACTCGATAGTGCTTTGTAAATATTACGAGTTAGTCCTACAGCGCCGGCTCGATGCAAAGCTGTAGGTCAGCCTTTCCAGGCTGACGCCGTTTACCTGGTTTGTGCCAAACCGGGAGGATTGGGTCAGACTGGAAAGGCTGACGTACATGCCTTGCGCTGTAGGATTAGGTTGTTGAATATCAGCCGGAACGCGCTAGCGTCCGGTTTTTACTCAACAGCGGAGGACATGGGACTCGAACCCACAACCCCGTGAGGGGCAACTGATTTCGAATCAGCCTGCTAGCCATTCGCTTATCCTCCCGGTTCAAAGGCAGTTGTAAACCTGATCGATCGATGCGATTCAAGCCTGCCCGTGCCTTAATCAAGTATTCTAATTCGACGGGATGTTTTCGGGCAAGCGGCTTTACCAGGAAAAGTTCCCGGTAATTGAATCTCACCATCAGAATGCAACTCAAATCACGGACAGTATCCGAAATGGACACCCGGCTGCAATGAAGGGTTCGGCTCGAGCAACCGCTTGTAACGCGCTTGCCATTGCAGTGCCGTCAACCTTCCAACAAAGGAACCCCACGCGACACGGTCTCAGACATGCCCAGTGTATTTGTCGAATCAGTGGAAAAGCGGACTCGATATGCTACGAGAGACGAACGGAGAAAACGGGACTAATTCCATTTGAAATCCGACTTGGACACTACAGGTATCGACGATCGGTGATTCACTTGGTCGGCCCGTCGGTTGGTGAAGTATCATTCAATTCAAGCCGCGAGTCAGCCAAAGGGCGGTGGCGAATCAACAGCAGGACAATCAGCCCGATCGTGACCATTCCAATGCTGATCCACTGGGAGATTGTGAACCATCCCATCGGATCGATCGCAGCTTCATCGGTTCGAACATATTCCAACAAAAACCGGGCGATCGGATAAAGCACCAACAGCAACGCGAACATATCGCCTTCGCGACGCCGATAGGGAAAGCCAAAAAACAGAATTCCAGCGATCAAAAGACCATTGATGGCGCCATAGAGCTGTGTGGGATGGATCGGGAGTGAACGGTTGAGGGGCTCCTGTGCCAGCCGATCCAAGTTCACATATCGTGGGGGCGCTGAAGTCGAACGAATCTCAATGGAAGACTCGATCGGAATCCCGCGTCCAATTCGATCGCGCAAAATCCGCTCCCCTTCGTGTCGGATTTCGATCACTTCGCCAATCCTGATCCCCAACTCCTCAGCCAACGATCCCGCGTTGATCGACTCGACGACACGGGCTTGGGAGTAACGGTTATCCGAAGAAGTCACCAACCCCAGCAACTGGCCGTTCTCGAGTTGCCGCATGTAAGGCGCTGACCCGGCGGGAAACTTGACCGCAGCCCAGCCCACTTCACAATCTCCACCAAAGCAGCAGCCATTCAGCAGACATCCGATGCGCCCAATTGCTAGACCAACCATAAACGCTGGCGCAATCACATCAACGAGGAGCCAGTAACGCAATTGGTGAATTCGAGAAATTACGATCGACGCAACCAATGCGCCGATAAAGCTTCCGTAAACCACTAATCCGCCACGAGTCATATCGACCGTTAAGCGAATCCGATCCATTAAACTGTCGGCTTGGAAATGATGGGCATATTGTACGACATAGACGACTCG
Organism: Pirellulaceae bacterium; assembly: GCA_041748315.1. GTDB lineage: Bacteria > Planctomycetota > Planctomycetia > Pirellulales > Pirellulaceae > CALMEE01. Next base: position 10,979 of record JBGTDM010000026.1, on the reverse strand, counting down.
AGCACCGACGATGCCGGAAATGATCATCCAAAACGCCAACGATGCCAAGCGGTCGAGTGTCAATCCCGCTTGAGCTGCTCGTGCCATCACGACTCCGACCCCAGCAATCATCGCCAACAGCATCATTGTTCCATAGCCACGGATCGCCAATCCGATGGGGATCGGTTCTCCATTGGGGTGATCAGGATTCGTCCCCTCAATCATCAGGAAGGGGAGCACGAAGTGGATAACAAGACCGACAATGACCAAAACCGGAATTCGGGCAAAAGTTTCCCCAGACCAGCCGTGCTTCGCCACGGAATAGGCGAGGACGATTAAACTGATCACGATCCATGTGACAAGTAATGGACCTTGAAAGAGCCATGGAGGAATTATAAACAGCGTTTGTTGCATTCGCTTACCGGCCCCTGATGGTAAAGTTGTTTTCAACCAATATCAGAAAGCGAATATTGGCTGGTGTACGCGTCTGTTTAGTTGCTGCCCAATTACTCCGCATTCGGTAATTCGCCGGCTAATGCTTGAACGTTTTCCCGAATCCAGATATTTCGAAACCGGACGGGATCCCCATGATTTTGAATTGTGATTGGGAGTTTCTCCGCATGCTTGGAATAGCTCGGTGGTCTGTTGTAAAAAGTCCCGCCCATGATCTCGAAATGGTTATGAATAACGACGCCATTATGAAGCACCGTGATGTAACCTGGAGACGCAACGGAATTATCTTCATTAAAGCGGGGCGCTTTGAAAATGATATCGAAGGTCTGCCACTCACCAGGCGGGCGCGACACATTCACGATGGGAGGTGCTTGCTTATAAACGGCTCCGCACTGCCCGTCAAAATAGGTCTTGTTTTCATAGGAATCCAGAATCTGTAACTCGTAAATTCCCATCAGGAACACACCGCTGTTGCCACGTCCCTGCCCTTCACCCCTCACCTCAGCGGGCGTTGCAAACTCGAGATGCAACTGGCAATCTCCAAAACTCTGTTTTGAAACGATGTTCGATTTGGCAACCTCTGCGTAGCCATCCTCGATTCGCCAGTCCTCGCCATTGATCCAGGCGGACATGTCTGTTCCGTCGAAAAGCACAATCGCATCCGAAGGAGCACTTTCTGGCTCCACGATCACAAATTCTGGCTCTGGCCAGACAATTCCGCTCTTGTATTCATCTTGATGGCTTGTCCACCAGTTCGCGCTAAGCCCAGTTAATAGTGATGCGGCAGCAGCAACGGCACCGGCAAATACGAAATGACTCTGAAAAATTTTTTGCACTGGTTCAACTCCGGGTTACAAGTGGATAATCTGTTGTCTACATGGTTGAGGACAATTTGTTTAAGAGAAGCCCTTAGCTTTTGTTCGCTGGTTTACTCGATAGCGGTTATCGAAGTAGGCAACTCCCGAAACAATGATGCGATTTGTGGATGAATTCAAGCATCCCCTAGGCGAAACATCAGAAACTATTGTAAAGCGTGCGCAATAACATGGCTATTTGGCATTCGCTTCCCGATCTCGAAATTATTTGGGAACGCAGTTTAAACTCTCTGGTCAGCAAGCTGGGAATTGAAATCGAATCATTCGGTGACGACTGCCTCAGCGGGAAAATGCCGGTCGATCATCGCACAAAGCAGCCAGCGGGCGTACTTCACGGCGGCGCATCAGTTGCTTTTGCAGAAACATTGGGGACGTGGGCAGCCGTTTTTACGGTGGATCGGGAGATTTTCCATTGTGTCGGCATGGAGATCAATGCCAACCATCTCCGACCGGTACGCGAAGGCTGGGTTTACGGCGTCGCAAGCCCGGTACATTTAGGTCGCAAAACTCAAGTCTGGAGCATCGAAATTTCCAACGAACAGAAACAGCTTTGCTGTGTTAGCCGATTAACGGTTGCCGTCCTGGAAATGGCCTCTCAATACTGAATACCAAACGTGCTCGAATGCGCCATGAATTCGGGCCCCTTGAGCAACACGCGCCTCGGCATCAACGCCAGGCAGGCCCCCATCCGCGTGACAGCAATTCTTCCGTTCGAGATGTTCTGGGTTGTCTGAGTCTGAAACAAGATTATTTTTCTGCTCGAATCGCTGCCTGGATATGTTGCGGCAGGTGGGGCAACGCGTTTTCGGTCCATTTCGAGCCGATTGCATCACTCAAGGCAATCGTCAGGCTACCTTTTTTGTTTTCAATTTGACGGTTAATCTTCTCAATCAACTTTGTTTCGTGTGCAGAAATTTTTGTCTCCAGTGCCGAGCGAGTCGCTCTGGTCACCTGCTGCGCGAATTCTCCTCCCAACTTGCTGACCCGATCGATTTCAAATTCATCAATGTGTAGATTGGCCCGCGTGATCACGGGCGAAAATTCGATCTCGGGAGCCCAATCGCGAAACACAAGATCCACCATCAGTTCACACCGAAGCGACAGGCGGACCAGCGCTCTCCCCTCCGCACTGATGCTATAGTATTGAACTCCCTTGATCCATTGAGCTTGACGACCGTGTAATGCCAGCGGCGCTATAAAATTCAAGTCAAACCCCAGCGCTCCGTTGGGCAGTTGAGAAAATTCGCTGACGTTGACAGAGAAGCCCTGATCAGGATTAATCAATTGTGCCGAATATTTTTGCCACGTTCCGTGGTTCACCATTTTTTTCTTGCGCTTCGTTCGAATCTGCCAGCCATCTCGACGAATATCAACGCCATCCCAGCGTTCTTCCTGCATCCCCCATTTTCGATCGTCCGTGTATTGATGAGGGATGTTGTTCAAAACGAGCGCAGTCAACACGCGATCAATATCAAAATGAGGTGGACCGTGCGAAGCGGATGAGTGTTCTTCAGGCAAGACCGCAACGCGATGAGTTAACGCCGTTTGCTGGGATTGCAATGCAAGTTGCCTGGCAGGCGCTATCATTGGCTCAATTGGGTTCTGACCTGGCGCTGAACGCACTCCAAAGCCGATAGCTTGGACGGAAACGGCAAAGAAAACGAATCGTCGCAACGATTTGGACTTCGGTAACACGATCCCCTCGTTCGTTGAGTAGTAACGTTGACTTGACTGACCAAAAAATTCAGCCGGCAACCAGCTAAGCCGACAACCAGCCAAGCGAAGTTAAACAATGTACAGTGCATATCCGAGAACCACGATGGATCTCGTTCAAGCAACTGGCGTGGTGCCACCATCATCGCAGACGATCCCGTTGACCGTTAATCCGGTTTTCTATCAACGAACCGTCAACAACAGCCACCCCAGATTTATCGACAAGCCCTAAAGGCACCGCTTCGGAAATCGAAAAAAAGGCCTCGAAACAATGATAGCACATGGAATGGTGTCGATAGCAGGGTTTAATCCAATTTCACGCCAGCACCCGATTACTGCTTTTCGATCAGCGCCATGAAGAAACCGTCGAATTGGTGGTTAGGAAGAATACGTCGAGCGTGTTCGATTTGTTCATTGCAGTGCCAATCTTCAAAATGAGTTAACCCCGGCTGCCAATGTTGAAATGGCAACTCGATCGGTACCAAGCTCGCTTGATCCGGATAAATGTGCAACAAGTGATTAACAATCGCCTCATTTTCCTCGGGCGCGAAACTGCAAGTCCCGTACAACATGCGACCTCCTGGTCGGAGTGCCTGAAAGGCGGAAGCAATCAGCCCTTGTTGCTTGCGAGCCTGCTCGCGGATTTTTCGCAAGCTCCAAAACCGCCAAGTCTTCGGGTCGTTGCTTCGAAATCGCGATTCACCGCTGCAAGGTGCATCGAGCATCACTCGGTCAAATCGCATGGGTACCTTTTTGCCGACTCGTCGCCCATCCATCAAATAGGTATGGCTGATCGTTACACCAGCTCGTTTGAGATTTTCTGCGAGAACGAACATTCGTTTGCGAATCGGCTCGACAACCGATAGCCACCCAAGGTTGTTCATTAAGGCTGCCATGTGTGTGGCCTTGCCGCCGGGAGCTGCTGCTAAATCGAGGATCTCCTCTCCAGGTTGGGGATCCAGCACAAGGGTGGCCATGATACTCGACAGCCCTTGAATGTGAATTCCGCCCGATTCCACCAATCGGCTACGGGTAATGGCTTGACGAAACCGTGGCTCGACGACAAACGCGTGATCACAACCAGCGACATTCCCGAGCGCTATCCCCGCTTCGTTCAATTCATCCTGGGCATCTTCAATCGAACAGCGCAGGGGGTTAACTCGAAATGATGTCCACTTCGGTTCGCAAAAACTAGCCATCACGTCAGATCGCCACTCACTGGTAACGATCGAGTCAATTCTTCGAACAAACTCGATGGGAAGCTCGGTGAACATGAATCGGATGAATGGTGGGCAAGTGGAAACTTGCCAGTATATCGAATGGTCTTACGAATGTCCTAAGGGATCGGGAATCACGTCAAGGGTCACCGGATTGGGGACCCATGCCGTGAAACACCGATATCTGGAGGAGTCGATAAGGGCGCAAAGTCAAAAGACAACTCGTCTCCCGATCGGTTTGTCGGACAAGGCTTGCAGACAACTGAGAAATACTCTGGAAAGGAGCCCCTCAACATTACGGTTCGTCCTTTACCGGCCGCAGATGCTCGGAGACTTCCGGGTCGATTTCGACGAGTTCATTCACTTGGCCCGAACGTTTCCGTAGTTCAAAGGCATCATAAAGCTCCCCAACGGCCGTTCGCGATTCAAATTTGAGCGTGGAGCCATCGACGTGAATGACTTGATATAACTGCGTATCCTCGGCCAATCGCTTCATAAACGGCGGTTTTTTGTTGTTGTACATTTTTGGGCCACTGACCGAGACGACGTAAACCGTTCCCGCCTCTTCATCGATCTGTTGGACACCCGTGGGTACATTCGTTAACGAGTCTCTGCTGGAATCGTTCGGAGTGTCGCGAGCTGCAACGGCAGAGGGTTGTTTTTCGGCTTTGACCAAATCTGTTTCGGCGGTGTTTTCAACGCTTGGCACTTTGAGCCCAGTACGGCCATAGGTGTGATCGTGCCCCTGCAGAACCAGATCAACCTGATATTTATCCATGATCGGCTTCCAGAGTGCTCGCAATTTAGGATTATCCCGATCGGCCCCCGTCGAGAAAACCGGATGGTGAAAAAAACAGATCACCCACTCGCACTCGTTCTCGGCAAGAACGTTGTCGAGCCACTCCGCCTGAAGCTCAAGCTGTTCATTGCTATTCAATCCGATCAATCGAAGATTATGATAGACGACTGTGTAACAAGTCTCCTCCAACCCTTCTGGCCCATTCAATGGAAACTCAAAATTGGGGCGCCAATGATGCGTCAGCCGTCGCTTTCCGGTTTCATCTCGGTGCATCTCGTGATTGCCTGGAATCGCAATATTGGGGATCATGGCGTTAATCCAGGCACCTGCGCCAAACCACTCCCCCCATTCGGCGTCCGACTCGGGAATGTTGACTAAATCCCCGGCGTGCAGCAAGAAGGCTGCTTTCGGGGAATCCGTAAACGCTTCACGGATCACGCGTGACCACATGGAGCGGACATTGTTTTGAGCATCTCCAAAGTAAATGAATGAAAACGCTTCGTCGTCAGCCGAAGCTGTACGAAAATGGAACCACTCGCTCCAGTTATTGCCGTCACCGACGCGATAGGCATACTTCGTCGCTGGTTGCAAATCGGCAAAAACGCAAGTATGAAAATGAGCTTCATTAATATCGGTATTCAGCATCTGGGTTGTCGCGGAAACCTGTGTTGATTTTTCAGAAAAGTATGGCCGCGCGTCGGCAGCTACAATTTCCGCGAGTGCGGATTTTACTTCGGTCGAGGTTCGCCAATTCACGGCAATTGAAGTGCGAGGGTCTCCGTTGATCGTCAAGACAATTCGATCGGGGATGGCAGTCGGGCGATAGATGAATGACGGCTTCACCCGATCGACGGCGAAAGCTTGATCGACCTGTGCGTGTACAGAGCCACGTTCTCCGAAAAATACCGCCATGAAAACTGCCAGGATCCAAAACGAACTCAGGATACAGGATATGCATTTCATGTTTTTCTCCCCTCGAGGTGGTGTTCAGCTTGCGGCGACTCGGCATGATCATCAAAGACAAGCGGGTTGTCAGTATTAAGAGTTCAGATTGCTGAGTATCAGGCCGGAACGCGTTAGCGTCCGGTTTTTACGGCTTTGCGGAGTATCGCCAAACCCGGGAGCCTCCGTGCCCAAGCCTTAGTGTAGCACGACTGGCGGTTGAGATCGATCATCGCGCCGCGCAAAGTTGTGAAGAATTGGCGCTGGTTGATGAAGCTTGGATGGTGACGATTGATTCCAGCCACGTAAAATCGACGCGAAAAAATTGTTAAGAAAATTTCGCAGATCATGGGGTCGCGAAGTTCTTAACTTTGGTCAATAGCTGATTTCAAAACATATTGAAATTCCTCTTGTTCGCGCCAGGGAAGTTGGATTTTTGGAGGGATAGCGATGGTGTTCAATAATGTTTTGTCGAATTGTAGGTCAACGCGATTTGTGGGGTGTATACTCTACCGGCTCGGCGAAAGGGAGTAAGGCTCTGTGAGGACACAACCTTGCAAGGGATAGCCGAGTCGACGGTGCGTCAATGACGTCTCGAGCAGCAATTGAGCGGATGCTCAGGATCCTCTTTGCCAATATGGTTGAGACATTTCGAATTTTTCTATCCGAAGCCCGCAAGTAGTGAACGCAATTGATCGTCGCCAACCGATTCAACCAACAAATCCCCAAAGAGATCCTCGCCGTCATCCTCGACAACGTCGGCAGTCAAATTCTTTTTCAACTTGGAACGGATGATGCGGTCATCATCGAGCGTCGCCTCACCTAGGTTAAGCGTGGCCCGTCGAAGGCCGTCAAAGAGAGGGCGAATGTCTTCCCGCTCGCAGTCGGCGATTGCTTCTGCTTCCTCGTTCCAACTGCTTGGAGCATGATGTCATTTGGTCACGCTGCTTTTTGGTCGGGCGAATTGTTGCGATCCCTGTCGGTCCGACTGCATTGCGTAGATAGCGAAGCTCGTCACCATCGTGCAGCCAATGTTCACGAAGGGCGGCACGCCAACGAACGCCGTGTTGTCCGATCCATTCGGCTAACTCTTTTTTGACCTGGTGTGACACGCAGTTGTTGCGTTCGCAAGCGTCGCGTTTGCGTCCGCACCAAGAGCATTTCGATTGCTTCGTCACATCTATTCTCCGTTTTCGTCTTCCGACTGCTCGTTGTGTCGTTCAATTCGTTCGTAGTATTGTTGGATGGAATCAAGGCAACGATTGCGAAGATCGACACGGTCAGCGACCGACATTTTGTGCCAAAGCGGTCGTGAGAACCGCACATACGCCAAGTCGCGCTTGTCGTATTCGAGATAACGTCGTCGCTCGAATTTTTCAAAGGGCATTTTTAGGACGACGTTTTGGATTTCAGGGAGTTCCAGATCGGTGACGCGCGATAAGGTGATTGTCGCTTTCTCGACCCTCTTGCCTTCGTTTGCTCGTTTCAAATAGAAATCGCGAACTCGTTCGATCAGCGTTGCTGTTTTGACTCGGCCTCGATCGTCAATCGTGTCAAGTAAGCAAAGCATCAAGACCGGTTTGTACGAAGCCGACATATCCATCTTGGAAACATACGCGATGAACTTTTCTTTGACGTTGGCTGCGTCAACTGGCTCAATTCCGAGCTTCTCGCACACTTCGCCGATTCGTTCTTCGGAGAGGTAGTAGTGAACTCGGTCGCCAAGTTGGAGGGCATGATCGGCTGCGACTTCGCCTCTTTCGACCGCACGGCGAATCAAACCGGACGAGGTTCCCAGATCGAACTCCAACTCGGAAATCGACTTCATTCCCGCTACGGCTACTTGCCAATTGAATAAGTCGATCTCTTCAAAATCTTTCGCCCAAACGCCAATTTGCAAAACGCTCGTCGGTAGCTCGCCGCTGAGAAAGGATACGTCATCGGCTTCTTTCACATCGGCTGGGCCGATGACGATGCCACCCGGACGATATTTACGTACGCCGATCACACGATGCAACGACAGCGATTGGTTGTACCTCGTGGAGTTGTCGACAAAGTCAAAGACGATCAAGCATTCTTTTCCGGGCGACTTTCGTGTCCCGCGTCCGATTTGCTGTAGGTATACGACTTTCGATAACGTCGGTCTCGCCATCATCAGCACTTCAACTTCGGGGCAATCCCATCCTTCGTTCAAAATGTCGCAGGCGCACAGTACATCGACATCGCCAGCACGATAGGCTTTCATACAATCGTCGCGCTCGCTTGTTGACATGCGACCTGAAACACTGCGTGCGGAGATTCCGCGTTTGCGGAACAACTCCGCGACGGTCTCACCGTGACGAACATTGACACAGAATACAACAGTTTTTCGACCGCGGACGTGATCAACGTAGGTATCGACGATCAATTGATCCCGAGGCGGAATCAGAATGCGTTCTTCAATATCCTTGCGGTTGTACTGAACTTGGTTGAAGCGAACTTTCGATAAGTCAACATTGGTTTTGACGCGGACGCAACGGATCGGTACGAGTTCGCCAAGTTCGATCGCCGTTTGCAGGTCAAGTCGATGCGCCGAATCCAAGAACATTTCAAGGATCGACTGACCGTCGGCGCGTTCAGGCGTTGCGGTCAATCCCAGTACGAACTGCGGTCTGAAATAGTTGAGCAAGCGTCGGTACGTCGGAGCAGCAGCGTGATGCGCTTCGTCAACCACGATGTACGCGAACGCATCCGGTTTAAACTCCTTGTGCCGATCTGCAAGGCTTTGTATCGACCCAGCAATGTTGAACGCATCGTGCTCTCGAACGTCACCGAGGAACAAACCGGTCGTTTGCTCTGGCCATAATCCTTTCAGTTCCTCATACGCCTGAACGACCAATTCGCGTCGATGCGCGAGAAACAAGGTTCGACCACCGATTCGCTTGGCATCACTGACGGCAACGACGGTTTTGCCTGCACCTTGTGCATGAGTTACCAAGCCGATCGTCTTCCCTTGGGCACGTATCGCGGCCAGGGCTTCCAACGCCTCTTCCTGATGCGGTCTAAGCTCAAACGTTTCGCCGCGCTGCTTGGGCAGAAACTCGTCGAATGAGACGATGTCGGAAATGCTTTCCAAAAACAGAACAAGTTGCTCTTTGACCCTTTCCGGTTCGGTGAACAATTCGCGGTCTGTCCAGCGGAACACCTTCCAGCCGAGATGAATCAGGCTGTTTTGTCGCAGCAAATCGTCTTCAAATTTGTCGATCGTGACTGCATCGGGGTGATGCCACGTGAGTCCGTCGATTTCAAACGCAATTTTCGCGTCGATCGTGTTGAGTGCGTAATCTATGAACCGGGAAGCTCCATAAATGTCTTCGATCGGTTGATCGTAGGCCAGCAACTGCACCTTTTCCATTCCGAAAACCTGCGCAAACAGTTCGACGAATTTATCTTCGGCAGACGAACTGACAGCTTGGCGATCGGTGGTTTCCATACGGCATTGCTGATCGTGGTTGTTGATCTTTGGGGGAGTTTGGCACCAAATATTCTATCAAAACCCGCCACCCGCGTATGGCACTGTTGTGGCTTACAAATAAGGAACTGGCGCAAATTGGGAAACGGAGGATTGAAAATGTACCTTCACCAGTTTACCGAAAAATCGGGCCGATTTGTTTTCGCGGCAGTGCCTTCGTGCCGCTCACCTATTGATTAATTTTCCAAGAACTGCCTAATCTTCTAAGACCGCCTAAAGGCGGAACTACGAACAAACCGCCTAAAGGCGGGACTACGAGCGCTCATGCCGCCGAACTTTCATTTATTTTGTCAAGAATGACAGGAAGAGGTTCGCCTAAAAGTTGGTACGCACGGCGCAGCCCGCCCATTAGTGCCAACGGGGCGTCTGTTTGTAGTCCCGCCTTCAGGCGGAGTTCCTTCGAGGGCGAATGGGGAGCGAGCCGCCTAAAGGCGGGACTACGAACAAACCGCCTAAAGGCGGGACTACGAGCAAACCGCCTAAAGGCGGGACTACGAGCAAACCGCGTAAGAGGGTGTCTTCAAATAGTGTTTTTGATTTTTCGAGTCGTTTGAGCAATAGCGCAATCATTGTGATTTGAATCATGGCGACACTTGAAGCAGGATTTGATTCGTAGTCTTTGCTGTTTCGTCGGCAGCCGTTAATCCAAGTGAAGGTTGTTCAACAACCCATCGCTTGGGCAATATCACAAACCCCTTAATTCCGCCATTGGCAGCCGGTTTGGTTCAAATACAAAATTGCATTCATGACCATTCGACGATCAATTCTCTTCCGTCCTCGATTTGAGAACTTGGGAAGAAAGCGTTCTAATTTTTGACAATGTCCGTCAGTTAAATCCGTGGCATATTGTTTCTGCATTGCTACGTCTCCGTCTTCCTTGACAAGGGAAATGTAAACAACAGAGACGTAGCATTTTTTTACCTTTTAAACAATTGAAGACGCCCTTTGGACAATTTCCGAGGATTGGCACAGAGGGAGACAGGTCCAGGTAGAATTTGCCGCAGCCGTTGGGTTCCTTCGGTCGAGGACGTAGCCGTGGCTGCGCTCGGTTTGCTGCCAATGAAGCTCTTGTCGAGAATGAAGTGGCGGCATCGACCACTCATGAAGTCGACCGCACGCTTGCGACAGGGATCGGTCTCTAATCTAGTATTCCTCGTTTCCGCTCCATGGAGTCCCAGACGATTCAATTGAACTACCATTCACAATGCTAGGTCTCACGTTCTAGTGCTTTGTCCAAGTTAGAGATTAGGGTTAGCCGGTGTGAGTTAGCACCCGGTTCAGGCCGTAAAAACCGGACTAGCGCGTTCCGGCTGATACTCAGCAATCCGAACTCTCAATATTGACAACGTTCTAGCCCGCATTTCTCACAACGATGACTTTTGCGTTGGCGATCGCTCGATTGTTGGGCAAATGTCAGTGTTGTGGGCAACGGTGCGTTCAGGTCAAAGTGTCGGCCTGAGGATGTGTCGGCCTGAGGACAGGCCGACCTA
>JBGTDM010000025.1:0-2356 GCA_041748315.1 Pirellulaceae bacterium | reverse complement strand
GATCATAATTAGGCCAAAAACAGCTTCGACCATACGCCAGATATAACTCGTTGGACGCGTGGCAGAACCAAGCCGTGAACCGGAGCGGCGAAGGCGGGCGGTTTTGAAATGGACAATCTTTCCTCGCCGCCCGGTTACGGCGATCGTTCTGGCCAATGTTTGTCGCAACAACATGAATCGCAACTGGAACCCCAATGGCAAAGACGACGACGAAGAAGAAGGCTGGCGCTCAAAAGCAAACTCGCAATCGAACCTCGACCGTTTCTGCGGATGCATTGCCTCGACGGACACTCGAACAAGCAATACGCATTCCTGAAGTTCTTCATTCGACTTACGCGGGAAAATCGGCGTCAAAGAAGGAAATCTGCGACACGCTTGGAATTGGAGAAACATCCCCAAACACTCATTATCTCTTAGCTGCAGCTCAAGCCTACGGGCTAATCGCTAAGGAGGGGGATCAGTTCCTGCTCTCCGAAACTGGCCGTAAGATTGTTGCCCCAACTTTTGATGGCGAGGACCGAGATGCTAAGATCAAGGCGATACGAACGCCGACGCTGCTGAGTCAGTTTTTCACTGACTACGACGGGCATTCACTGCCCTCGGAGCAGCATTTTCCCAATGTGATGGAGAGCAAGTTTGGAGTTCCGCGAGATCGCGTTGATGAAACCATTCGCTTAGTCGTCGATAACGGACGTTACGTCGGCATATTGAATGAGGACGGAGACGGTACACTTCACCTGAGTGTCGGAGGTGTTTCCGCCGTCGAAGATGTAGCGGACGAGCCACAGGAATTGGTAGAGAACGATGATACAAAGGCCGACTACGACTGGTCTAAAATCTGTTTCTACATCACGCCGATCGGCGAAGACGGAAGCGATGCTCGAAAGCACTCAGACATGATGTTGACACATCTGATTCAGCCGGTGGCAAACGAGCTAGGCTTGAAAGCTGTGCGTGCAGACAAAATTGAGAAATCTGGTTTGATCAGCCAACAGGTATTTGTACACCTTGTGAATTCAAGGCTTTGCATCGCCGACCTCTCGTTCAGCAATCCAAACGCATTCTACGAACTCGGTGTTCGGCACATGACAAAGCGCCCCACGATTCAAGTGATACGGAAAGGTGATCGCATTCCTTTCGATGTTTCCCAAGGCCGAACGATAACCGTGGACACCTCGGATGTTTATACAATAATGGATCGATTTGATTCAGCACGACGTGAACTTCGAGAACACGTTAAGGCGATAGTCGATTCCGGCGTAGAGGTTGCGGGAGAGGACAACCCGGTGGTCACGTATTTGCCGGGGCTTGTCGTTAAGCTTCCAAAGTAAGCCAGAACCATCCGATGCAACCGAGCGGCGAAGTCTGGCGTATTGGAGTGGAAGATCAACCGTCGCCGCCGGCTGATCGGTACCGTTATTTGGCAAGGAAAACGAAAGGGACACTGAACCATGCAAGAACTGTTAGTAATCATCGTGGCAATCGTGACGCACCTCACTCCAGCAGGGGTGACCGAGTTCGACCTGCAGATCATTGACGGAGACCAGCGGGTCGAGATCCAGTTAACGAAACAAGCGGACGGCGGCTGGAAAGCCCCAAGCGGGAAGGATCTCGTAGAGTCCTGGACATTCTATGTCGACGGCACAAAGGTTACGACCAAGGACGGCGACAAGACGACTACAGCCGATTTGGCGAAGCACCTTACAATTGGAGCGATGCCATTCAAGATGATGCACCACGTGAAAGGACTCGACTTCCTCGTCGAAGACCCGGAGAACAAGCAGGATAGTCGCGTCGTAAAGGCCCGCTGGAAAGCAGCGAAGCAGTAACGGCTGCTTCGAACAACCCCATCCACAGGTATCGTCTAGCCCGCGCGGGTTAGACGATACCGTGAAGTGAAGCGTTATTTGGCTCAAGAATGTTCGCTACACCGCCTGTCGCAAACCTGCTCGTGATTCGATCGCCTGACATCGATCGCGCGGTGACGTTCTACCAGCAGATGGGCATGCTGTTTGATCGGCACGCGCATGGCAAAGGACCGGAACACTACGCTTCCGACATTTGTGGATTCGTATTTGAAATCTACCCGCAACGAAATGCTGACGACATCACGACCAACACCCGAATTGGGTTTAACGTTGACGATGTGGATGGCGTGATAGATTTGCTCCGTGAGATTGATGCTACAATCGTGGCGGAACCAACTGACACCGAATGGGGACGCCGAGCGGTCGTCAGAAACTTCGGCGGAAACATGGTTGAATTGTTGACGCCGGTGAACCGCGAATCGATGATCGCGGAAAACTACAGCAGCGAACAACGCACAGGGAACGCAAAAGACGCCAAATAACAACGC
>JBGTDM010000024.1:0-3287 GCA_041748315.1 Pirellulaceae bacterium | reverse complement strand
CAATAATTGTCAAAACAGGCACTTTGCTCGCTAATTTTCGCGTTTCCTGGTGCATTATTGCCGAATGTTGGCGAGTTATATTCGTCAAACGAGCGAGTTTCCTACCACCATCGCCATACAGGAAAATAATTTGATAAATTGTCAAGAATTTGTTTGACAAGTTGGATCGACTCGATATAACTAGAGGCATCTGTTCAGTCAGACCTAAAGTGTTACAGCTAAATCGCTAAACGGGATACTGGAGGTTCAATGGGCCTCTCAAGTTTGGAATCACCTCGGCTGTTCAGGATCGATTAAGATGACACAGCTCAACAGCTCAACAGCTCAACAGCTCAACAGCAAAATTCTGCAGCGACGGATTGTTCGCCGGGGCGGATTCTGTCATGGATTAGTTGGCGCTGTCTACGCTTTGTGTTTGCCATCGTCCTCATTTCCAGTGCTGTAATGAAATGGAGCGCGTTTGGTGGCAATACGGCGTCGCCGTTGTTTGAGATTGCTCCTCAATTGGAATGGTTGCTGATCCAGTTTGAATTATTGCTGGCGGTTTGGTTGTTAATTGGATGGTTGCCGCTAATGGCGTGGGGGACAACACTTGTGTTGTTCACCAGCTTTGCCGGTGCCAGCTTGATGATGGTGATTCAAGGCCGCAGCACTTGTGGTTGCTTGGGAACAATCGACTTCAATCCAGCCTGGATGTTGCTGTTTGATCTTGCGGCAATTTGCGTGTTGTTCGGCGCGTTTAGATCGCTTTTCGGCGCAAACAAACGTCCTGACCGGACGTTATCCCATGAGTCCCAACGCTTGCACAGCTCCCATACATCCCAACCAGTATTTGAATATTCACGTCGCTCAACCACTCGAAAACTGGGACTCGCAAGCGCCTTGGCAATCGTGGGTTTTGTTACGGCACTTGTCGTTCTGTCGCGTACTCCACAAATTTCATCGTGGGTGGCTCGGTCATTGCCACCACAGTGCTCGGGCCAGTATTTGCTAACCGAACCGGCGGTTGTCGACGCAGGAATTGGCGGAGTCAACCAGTGGGTCACGATGAACGTACGCGTTCACAATCGCAGTGCTGGACCGGTAACGCTGATTGGAGCTGAGAAGGGATGCAAGTGTCGAGCCGATGATAATTTGCCAATCACGATCGCGGCGGACGAGCGCGCTGAAATTAAAATCGAGATTCGGCTGGGTCGCACGGAGGGGATTCAGCAAGACCGATTCTGGTTGCGCACATCGCTGCAACAGCAGCCGTTGATTCTCTGTCGTTGGCAGGGTCGTGTGGTTCTCGGCAATCAAGTTAAAACCGAATCTGTTCCAGAGCAAGCGCGATCAGAACAACCTGATAACGACGCGCGGGCGCAACGGCATTTGAATAACCTACTATAACTTACTCCTTGGATACTTTCCGAACAGATGGCACGATACTCAGATATCAGTGAGTGCTATTGCTGGATTAGATGTTGCGATTTATTTGGTTTTCGCGTTTTGCTTATTTCCGTCAATATTGCGAATGCGTGGTGCATTTGCTTGACGGCATGAATCAGGCGCGTGATACTTTTTGAGAAGGAGTTTACGATGAATCTCGTAAAACTGATGGGTGGTTGTTTTATGGTGTTAGGGTTGGCCGGTATGTTTCTCGGCTCCGCGATGGTTCCAGTGAGTGCGCCCGTCTGGGGTGATGATACAGGTGGTGGGACGATTGCGTCCTGTACAAGCCACGAAGCTTGTAAAGCTATTGTTAGCCCATGTACGCTTTCGGGTGCCGGCTGCACGGCAGGCGGTTGTGATACAAGCAAGCAGGATTGCGATGGTTGTGAATGCAAAAAAGACGGCGCCGTCTGCCAATGTCAACTCTGATTGCAAGATTTACAATCTCAACGAATTGACGAAATTGTTAATCGTTTATTGCCGGTCATCATTTCATTTGGCCGGCATATTTTGAACGTCAAACTTACTTGAAGTCGCTCGTTTAACATCGGAATCTCCTGATGTCGATCATCCAAGTGTTGAATATGTTTTCTCTTCGCGAATTGATTTTCCGAAGCAGGCCGATATTTTTATTGATCTTGGCAGGTGGCCTTATTCCTTGTCAACAGGGTGTTGATGGGCGAGAACACAATGAGTTCAATGAACTTAGACTCAAAATATTGAACCAATGGGAACGTAATACCGTTCCCGCGAGTCGAATCGAGAAGTTCAAGGAAATCTCGACTCGACGGGATTCTACTGGTCTCACGAACGAAGTTTATCATTCTGAGACAGCAGTTTTGAATAATCAGTACTTCCGCATAAAAAAACAGTATTCCGAGAATGGCGTCAGCGGTGAAATCGCCGATAATCAAACCGAACTTGACGCGGAAATCGAGCTACTGAACCCTTATTACCATGCATACATTGAACAACGTGGCAATAACAAGTACGTATTAAGAAATCTGCTGAATCGTGAGGATGTTGCGGCGAACAAAACTGAATTCGAGAAATATGTTTGGTACCAAACCCGCCAAAGCTGGGATTCGGTCATGATGAGCGTTAGATGGACGGGGTTATTCAAGTCAACGGGATTCAAAATAACCGGTGTTTCAGAATCGGTTTTGCAGGGGCAGAAGGTATTTGTTCTTTCGTTTAATTACGATTCCGAATTGCATGATGGTCCGCACCAACATGGGTATAATCACTCGTCACATCTCGACATACCTTTAGGCGAAGTCATGTTGCTTGTCGACTATGGTTTTTTACCTGCCAAATGGACCATAGCGCTCTGCTCACGTGAAGAGCGGGATGATCCTTTTCACTGGGAATTCGAAGCTAACTACAATTACTCGACTGGAGCAGCGCCGGCAATCATGAAGTTGACGGGTAAAGGGCGGAGATCATCATCAGATGATGACGAAATCAAAGTTGCTAGTGAATGGACTTACGATTTTTCATCGCACATTTCATTACGTAACCTAACTGTGTCTGCCTTCGGATTTCCGGAACCCGAATGGTATCGTCCGCCACCGCCGTATTGGTTTTATGTTTCAATTACCGGCATGGCGTTGCTGGTGATAGGCGCTCTGATGATTCGATACGGAAAAAATTTGTGGGGACGAGGGTAAAGTAAAGTGTGAAGTGTGAATTGTGAAGTGTGAACCGGGAGGTGAGTGATGGTTGTTGGGACTCGAAAGTTTGGAGTGAGGTCGGGGTTTACGTTAATCGAACTCTTGGTGGTGATCGGGATCATCGGGATTCTAATGGCGATCACCATCCCCGCCGTCCAAAGCGTGCGCGAGGCGGCACGACGT
>JBGTDM010000023.1:0-1852 GCA_041748315.1 Pirellulaceae bacterium | reverse complement strand
AAAAGCGTCGATCGCAACTCCACCACGATGGAGCTACAAATAGCTGGCAGAGAATAGCTGCTCGGCGATCTCCCGAACAGACGAATCTGCCACTACCCGCACCTGCTAGCAAAAGCTAATAGCCGCAGGCGGAAGCCAACGGTGCAGGCGCAAGCAACCGCACGCTTCCGGGCATGTTGATTTAATCGAGCACGCAAACCACCCATGAGAAATATCAGTTATTCCGGAACAGTTCGTGAGGCCCTCCCCGGCCCCGAGAGGCCGACCCTCCCGGAGGGCATTGGTGTCTACACAAGTCTTTTGGTTTGGTATAGGTTGCCGGATGGCATTCAACTTGGACTGGAAAAACGCTTGCAAGAGCGATACAGACAATTGGTGAAGGCTCACATGCATGCATCGACTCGGACCGCTCCCGGCCCTCGAAGCTTGCTCAGTATCGGCAAGTCGACCACCGCCAGCCAGGCGGTTTGGCGATTTCTGAACAACGAGCGCGTTTCGTTAAAGAAGCTGATCGAGCCACTTCGCCAGCTTGGCCGCGAGGGATGTGCTGGCAGTACGTCGTCGTTTGTACTGCTGGCGCACGATTGGTGCAAACTCGGCTATGGAAGCCAATCGAGGCGAAAAAAGGACCTGTTGCAACTGACGCACCAGGAGGACATCGGCTACGACCTGTCGACGTCGCTGTTGATCGAGGCGGACAGCGGAATCACGTTGGCACCGATGCAGATTCACCTCAAAACGGCCGATGCAGTTCACAGCACGGCAGAATACCCTCCACAGCATGATGACCATCATCTGGATCAACTCGAACCGACGATGGAAGAGGCCACGCATTGGGACCTGCCCCGTCGCGTAGTTCATGTCATCGACCGTGAAGCGAACTCGCTGGGACGACTCCGCCAGTGGCACGCCCAAGGACACTTGTTTCTTGTCCGCTGCGATGATCGTCGCGTCCTTTGCGACGGCCAGTCGGTTCTGCTTTCGGAATTGAACGAACGGCTGGATCGCGATTGCCTGTTCGAAGATGCGGGAAAGGCGCGTTACCACGGCAAGAACGTTCGTCGCGAGGTCGCCGAAAAGACGATTGTTCTTCACCGCCCCCATAGTGCAGTGGTAGATGGAAAGAAGCGAACGGTGACGGGCGAGCCCTTGGAGGTTCGAGCGGTTTTCGTTCGCTTGGTCGATGCCAAGGATTGGATTCTGGCGGAGTGGATGTTGCTGACCAACGTGCCGGCCGATGAAGCGGATGCGGCAGAAGTTGGCAAGTGGTACTACTTTCGCTGGCGTATTGAGAGCTTTTTCAAGCTGCTCAAAAGCCACGGACACGAGTTGGAGTACTGGCAACAGGAAAGCGGCTTGGCAATTGCCAAGCGACTGTTGGTAGCGGCGATGGCGTGCATGGTAGTCAAGCAGCTCGAAGCCAGCCAAAGCGAGGCGGCAGCAAAGTTCCGCCGCTACTTGATTCGTCTGAGCGGTCGAAGAATGAAGCACAAAGTCGAGTCCACGGCCCCGGCGTTGCTGGCAGGCTATTACGTGCATTTGACAATGACCGACTATCTTGAACAAAGTGAACTAACGATCGATGAACTCAAATCCCTCGAAAAAATCGCTCTCAAGGAGCTTCAACTTGTGTAGACACCAATGCCCGGAGGGAGGGTCGGACGCGGTAGCGGCCGGGGAGGGTGCGGCCGGGGAGGGCTTTGATCACGTGGGGGATCGCCATGAGTAGCGACTAATCAACACACGGGGAAGCTTACGGTTGCTGGCAGGATCACCGACGGCTTCCGCCTGCGGCTAGTAATTTTCTTGCGACGCGGCTTTCATTGCAACGGAAACAGCCAGCGTTCTTCCT